>NZ_JBEYXK010000081.1:0-30926 GCF_040645035.1 Streptomyces sp. NPDC046876
CCACACCCTCGAGCTCGCCCGCCAGGCCGAGCGCACCGGCGCGCACGGCCTGCTCGCGGTGACCCCGTACTACAACAAGCCGCCGCAGGAGGGCCCCGGGATCCGGGGCGCGCGGCCTTCTGCGTGGTGCGGGCTGTGCCGGCTCAGACGGTGGTGATGACCTCGTCGAAGCTCAGGCGCGGGCCGCGGGGGTGCCAGGCGTTCTCGCCCGGCTTGCCGATGTTGACGACCATCAGCGGGGTGTGGTCGTCGTCCAGGAACTCCTTCTGGACGCCGGCGAAGTCCACGCCGCCCATCGGACCGGCGGCCAGGCCGGCGGCGCGCACGCCGACGATGAAGTACGCGGCCTGCATGGCGGCGTTCATCAGCGCGGAGGCCTCGCGGACCGGGCGCTCGCTGAAGAAGACGTCCTTGGCCTGCGGGAAGTGCGGCAGCAGGGCCGGCAGCTCCTCGTGGAACTCGTTGTCCGCGGAGAGGATCGCGACGAGCGGAGCGGCGGCGGTCTTCTCCTGGTTGCCCTCCATCATCAGGCCCACGAGGCGCTCGCGGGCCTCCGCGGAGCGGACCAGGGTGATGCGCAGCGGGGTCGAGTTGAAGGCGGTGGGGCCGTACTTGACCAGGTCGTAGATCGCCTGGACCTGCTCCTCGGTCACCGGCTCGTCCGAGAACGTGTTGGCGGTGCGGGCCTCGCGGAACAGCAGGTCCTGGGCGGCGGAGTCAAGAACGAGGGACATCGGAAAAGCCTTCTTCCATGATGCGGAGAGGTGAAGCGTCGTCCCCGACTCTACGGCCGATTTAGTCGAATTTTCAACTAAATTCGGCCACGAGTGGCGGGGATCACGATTCACGCCCGGCGCCCCCGTCTCAGGCGTCCCCCGAGCCCCGCTCGTCCCCCTCGCCGCGCCCGTCGGCTCCCGCCTCGCGGGCCGCGAGCGCCGAGTCCAGACGGGCCCGCGCCCCCTCCAGCCAGCGCCGACAGACCTGCGCGAGTTCCTCGCCCCGCTCCCAGAGCGCGAGCGACTCCTCCAGGGAGGTGCCGCCGGCCTCCAGCCTGCGGACGACCTCGATGAGCTCGTCGCGCGCCTGCTCGTACCCCAACGAGGTATCGGTTTCAGTCATTCCCGTCTTCCCGTCCCTGTCTGTTGTCCGTCATGTTCCAAGCTTCTTGACCCGTACGGAGAACTCGCCCTCCGCCACCCGCGCGCGCAGCACCTCTTCGTCCGCCACGTCCTCGGGCGAGCGCACCACGTGCCCGTCCGTCCTCTGCAGCACCGCGTAGCCGCGCTCCAGCGTCGCCGCCGGGGACAGCGCCACCACCCGGGCCAGGGTGTGCGCCAGTTCGGAGTCCGCCCGGTCCAGCAGGTGGCCCAGCGTGCGCCGGCTGCGCCCCAGCAGGGCGTCCAGCTCGTCCTCCCGGGTCTCCACCATCCGCTGCGGGTGGACGAACACCGGTCGGGCGAGAGCGTGCGCGAGCCCCCGCTCCTCCCGGTCGAGCAGCGCGCGCACGGCCCGCAGGCCCCGCCCCTGCAGCTGGCGCACCCGCTCCAGCTCCTCGCCGACGTCCGGGACCACCTTCTTCGCCGCGTCCGTGGGCGTGGAGGCCCGCAGGTCCGCCACCAGGTCCAGCAGCGGCGAGTCCGGCTCGTGCCCGATCGCCGAGACCACCGGGGTCCGGGCCGCCGCGACCGCCCGTACGACCTCCTCGTCGGAGAACGGCAGCAGGTCCTCCACGCTGCCGCCGCCGCGCGCGACGATGATCACGTCGACCTCGTCCATGGCGTCGAGCTCCTTGACCGCCTGGACCACCTGGGGCACCGCGTGCACGCCCTGCACCGCCACGTTGCGCACCTCGAAGCGGACCGCCGGCCAGCGGCGCCGCGCGTTCTCCAGCACGTCGCGCTCGGCCGCCGAGGCCCGCCCCACCACCAGCCCGACCAGCTGCGGCAGGAACGGCAGCGGCTTCTTGCGGTCCAGGGCGAACAGGCCCTCGGCGGCCAGCGAGCGCTTGAGCCGCTCCAGCCGGGCCAGCAGCTCACCGATGCCGACCGGCCGTATCTCCGTGGCCCGCAGCGACAGCTGGCCGCGCGGGGCGTACCACTCCGGCTTGGCCAGGACCACGACGCGCGCGCCCTCGGTCACCGCGTCCGCGACCTCGTCGTAGACCTGGCGGAAGCAGGTCACCCCGATCGAGATGTCGTGCGAGGGATCGCGCAGCGTCAGGAAGACCACCCCCGCCCCCGGCCGTCGCGAGAGCTGCGTGATCTGCCCCTCCACCCAGACCTGGCCGAGCCGGTCGATCCAGCTCCCGATGAGCCGGGACACCCGGCCGACCGGCAGCGGCGCGTCGGCCGATGTATTCAGACCCATTACGCCCCCCTCCCTCTGCTAGCTTGTGTACGCCCCGTGAGGGGCCGGTTCGGGCCGGACCGCAACCCTCGGGTTGGAAGCCCCCTCCCTCGGGTTGGGGAGCGGAGTCACGCAGGCAGGCTAACCGCAGCCGCCGACAGCGCCCCCCGACTTCGAGTCGATGTCGGGGCCGCGCCGTTTCCGGCGCCGTTCGCGCTGGAGCACCAGCACCCCCAGGCCCACCGCGAGCCACACCGCCCCCACCACCTGCGCCGTCGGAGCCGCCTCGACGATCACCGCGACGGTCACCGCCGCGCCCAGCACCGGCACCAAAAGGTGCTTCCACCACACCGGTGCGCCGCCTGCGCGCCGCACGACGAACCAGCCGACGACCGAGGCGTGCAGCAGCGTGAACGCCACCAGCGCCCCGACGTCCACCACCGAGACCAGGCGGTCGAGCCCGTCGTCGCGCCGGGCCGCCCAGACCGCCGCGACCAGCGTGGTCACCGCCGCCGCCAGCAGGGCCGGCCGCGGGGTGCCGCCCCGGGTGCGCGACAGCGCCCGCGGCAGCCGCCCCTCCCGGGCCATCGCGAAGACCAGCCGGCCGGCCGCCGCCTGCCCGGCCAGCGCCGCGAACGCCGCCCCGACCGCCTTGCTGACCGCGACCAGGTCGTGCAGCCACGTCCCGACGGAGGCCTCCACCGCCGTGTAGAACGCCGGGCCCTGCTGCGCCGGGTCCGCCGCCAGAGCGGCCGAGGACACCGGCATCAGCAGCGCCGCCAGGTACGACTGCGCCACGAACAGCGCCCCGGCGAGCGCCAGGCAGAACAGCACCGCCCGAGCCACCCGAGCCGACCCCCCGGACGCCTCCTCCGCGAAGGAGACGATCGCGTCGAAGCCCAGGTACGACAGCACCGCCACCGACACCGCGCCGAGGACCGCCGCCGCGGAGAAGCCGCCCGGCGAGCCGTCCCCCGTCAGCGGCGACAGCCAGCCGCGCCGCGCCCCGTCCTGCACCAGCGCCGCCCCCGCGGCGGCCGTGAACACCAGCAGCACCGCGATCTCCAGCGCCAGCACCGCGAAGCCGGCGCGCGCGGCCGCCCGTACGCCCCACAGGTTCAGGGCGGTGGTCACGAGCACGGCCAGCGCCGTCCACACCCACTGCGGGACCGCCGGCACCAGCGCGTGCATCGCGATCCCGGAGAACAGGTACGCCACGGCCGGGATCAGCAGGTAGTCCAGCATCGCCATCCAGCCCGCGACCAGCCCGGCCCCCTCGCCGAGCCCCTTGCGGGCGTACGTGAAGACCGACCCGGCCTGCGGGGCCACCCGGACCATCAGCGCGTAGCTGAACGCGGTGAAGGCCATCGCCACGGTCGCCGCCAGGTAGACCAGCGCCACCGCCCCGTGGGAGCGGGCGTCCAGGGTGCCGAAGACCCCGACCGGGGCCATGGGGGCGATGAACAGCAGCCCGTACACGACCAGGTCCCGGAAGCCGAGGCTGCGCCGCAGGGCGGGGGCGCCGGGGGCCGTGCCCGCGTCCGCGCCCGTACCCGTGCCCGCGTCCGCACCCGTGCCCGCGTCGGCGCCTGTACCCGCGCCCGTATCCGTACCCCTTCCGGAATCCCTCACGGAGGCCATCATTCCGCCGAGTGACGACGGGAATGGACATCCGACACGGGCGCACCCGGCCCGTGCCGAACGGGCGGCGCGTGGCCTGCGCACGACCCCCGTACGATGGACCGCATGAGTGCTGCCGCCGCCCCTGCTCCCGCTTCCCGCCGCGTCCTGCTCGCCGCCCCCCGCGGCTACTGCGCGGGCGTCGACCGAGCCGTGATCGCTGTCGAGAAGGCCCTCGAGCAGTACGGTGCGCCGGTCTACGTGCGCCACGAGATCGTGCACAACAAGTACGTCGTCCAGACGCTGCAGAAGAAGGGCGCCATCTTCGTCGAGAAGACGGAGGAGGTCCCGCCGGGCTCCATCGTGATGTTCTCCGCGCACGGCGTGGCGCCGGTGGTGCACGAGGAGGCGGCGCGCGGCAGGCTCGCGACGATCGACGCGACCTGCCCGCTGGTCACCAAGGTCCACAAGGAGGCCATCCGGTACGCGAAGGAGGACTTCGACATCCTCCTGATCGGCCACGAGGGCCACGAGGAGGTCATCGGCACCTCCGGCGAGGCCCCCGAGCACATCACGATCGTCGACGGCCCGGACGACGTGGAGAAGGTGACCGTCCGCGACGAGTCCAAGGTCGTCTGGCTCTCCCAGACCACCCTCTCCGTCGACGAGACGATGGAGACGGTCGACGCGCTGAAGACGAAGTTCCCGCTGCTCGTCTCGCCGCCCAGCGACGACATCTGCTACGCCACCTCCAACCGGCAGGCCGCGGTCAAGGCCATGGGCGCCGATTCCGACCTGGTCATCGTGGTCGGCTCGAAGAACTCCTCGAACTCGATCCGGCTCGTCGAGGTCGCCCTCGACGCCGGCGCCCGCGCCGCCCACCTCGTCGACTTCGCCAGCGAGATCGACGAGGCCTGGCTCGACGGCGTCACCACGGTCGGCCTGACCTCGGGCGCCTCCGTGCCGGAGGTCCTCGTCGAGCAGGTGCTCGAATGGCTGGCGGAGCGCGGCTTCGCCGACGTCGAGATCGTCAAGACCGCCGAGGAATCGATCACCTTCTCGCTCCCGAAGGAGCTGCGCCGCGACCTGCGCGCCGAGGCGGCCGCCCTGGTCGCCGACGAGTGACGGTTTCCGTACGGTGAGTCCATGCAGCTCTTCGGTGTGGACATCGGCGGTACCGGGATCAAGGGCGCTCCCGTGGACCTGGACCGCGGCGACCTGGCGCAGGAGCGCCACAAAGTACTGACACCGCAGCCGGCCACCCCCGACGGGGTGGCCGGCTGCGTCGTCGAGGTGGTCCGCCACTTCGACTGGGACGGGCCCGTCGGGGTGACCTTCCCCGGCGTCGTCACGGGCGGGGTCACGCGCACGGCCGCCAACATGGACAAGGGGTGGATCGGCGTCGACACCGCCGCCCTGCTGTCCGAGCGGCTCGGCGGCCGACCGGTCACCGTCCTCAACGACGCCGACGCGGCCGGGGTCGCGGAGATGACGTACGGGGCCGGGCGCGGCCGCACCGGCACCGTCATCCTGCTGACGCTGGGCACCGGCATCGGCAGCGCCGTGTTCACCGACGGGCGGCTCGTACCGAACTCGGAGCTCGGGCACCTGGAGCTGAAGGGCCACGACGCGGAGAAGCGCGCGTCGGTCAAGGCCAAGGAGGACGGGGAGCTGACCTGGGAGCGCTGGGCGCGCCGGGTGCAGAAGTACCTGGCGCACGTGGAGATGCTGTTCTCGCCCGACCTCTTCATCCTGGGCGGCGGCGTCAGCCGCAAACCGGAGAAGTTCCTGCCGCTGATCGACGGGATCCGCGCCGAGATCGTCCCGGCGAAGCTGCAGAACAACGCCGGCATCGTGGGAGCGGCGATGGCCGCGAAGGCGACGAAGCCCGCCACGGCGGCGGAGGAGGGGCCGGGCTAGGCAGCCCGCCGGGGGAGCCGGCCCCGCTTCCCCATCAGCACCGCCTTGCGCCCCACAGCGATCAGGGCGGCGACCAGCGTCCCGCCGTACAGCCAGCCGGCGTGCAGCGACAGGGCGGTCACGACCCCCATCAGCTGCGCGCCGAAGCCGCCGCCCGAGCCGCCGGAGATCGGCCAGACCCCGATGGCGAAGGCGATCGGCGCGGCGATCGGCGCGGTGATCAGGTCGGCGGGCCGCACCCAGACCGCGGTGGCGGCCGCGACCGGCAGGAACAGCAGCCCGTACCCGAACAGGGAGCCGTCGAAGAACAGCCAGACGAACCCGGCGACGAGCGTCATCGACACGCACGCGAACAGGCCGCCGCCGAGCCCGGTCAGCATCGGGCGCGGCAGCCTGCGCCCCGCAGCCGGCCGCGGCCGCCCGCCCTGCGAGGGCACCCCGGCCATGCCCGGAGCCGCGGCCGCGCGGGGGCGGGGCTGCTGCTGTCGCTGCGGGTGGTACGCCGAACGCGTCCTGTGTCGCTCCACCCCACCAAACTAGGCGGGCCGGGGCCGCTATCCCCGCGGGGACACGCGTACAACGACTGCCGCTCATCGGAAAGTAAACTGTCCGGTGGCCCACTCCCGGGCCGCCGCCCCCTCCAGCTACGGGAAGTCGCCAACGTGTCGCTCACGATCGGAATCGTCGGCCTGCCGAATGTCGGCAAGTCGACCCTGTTCAACGCCCTGACCAAGAACGACGTGCTGGCGGCCAACTACCCGTTCGCCACCATCGAGCCGAACGTCGGCGTCGTCGGCGTCCCGGACGCCCGCCTGGCCGTCCTCGCCGGCATCTTCGGCTCGCAGCGCATCCTCCCGGCGACCGTCGACTTCGTCGACATCGCGGGCATCGTCCGCGGCGCCTCGGAGGGCGAGGGCCTGGGCAACAAGTTCCTCGCGAACATCCGCGAGTCGGACGCGATCTGCCAGGTCATCCGCGCCTTCAAGGACGAGAACGTCGTCCACGTCGACGGCAAGGTCTCGCCCAAGGACGACATCGAGACCATCAACACCGAGCTGATCCTCGCCGACCTGCAGTCCATCGAGAAGGCCGTCCCGCGCCTGACGAAGGAGGCCCGCCTCCAGAAGGACAAGGTCGCCGTCCTCGCCGCCGTCGAGAAGGCCCAGAAGATCCTCGAAGCGGGCGACACCCTCTTCTCCCAGGGCATCACCAAGGGCACCGAGCAGGGCGACCTCCTCCACGAGCTGCACCTGCTCACGACGAAGCCGTTCCTGTACGTCTTCAACGTCGACGAGGACGAGCTGACGGACGACGCCTTCAAGGCCGAGCAGTCCGCCCTGGTCGCCCCGGCCGAGGCGATCTTCCTCAACGCCAAGCTGGAGGCCGACCTCGCCGAGCTGGACGACGAGGAGGCCCTCGAGCTCCTCCAGTCCGTCGGCCAGGACGAGCCCGGCCTCGCCACCCTCGGCCGCGTCGGCTTCGCCACCCTCGGCCTGCAGACGTACCTGACGGCCGGCCCGAAGGAAACCCGCGCCTGGACCATCAAGAAGGGCGCCACCGCCCCCGAGGCCGCCGGCGTGATCCACACCGACTTCCAGCGCGGCTTCATCAAGGCCGAGGTCATCTCCTTCGCGGACCTGGTCGAATGCGGCTCGGTCGCCGAGGCCCGCGCCAAGGGCAAGGCCCGCATGGAGGGCAAGGACTACGTCATGCAGGACGGCGACGTGGTCGAATTCCGCTTCAACGTCTGAGCGTGTGAATCAGCACCACGTCGCTCACTGGGCAAACATGTAGGTCAGAAGGGCCCGCCTCCTCGGAGGTGGGCCCTTGGTCTTTTCCCGTGCTGGGATGGCGCTGGGACAGCTGACCGCCCATCAGGCGTTTCCCCTCCCGAAAGAAGTCGAGAGTGGTACGTTATTAGGTACCACTTGATGGAAGAGGTCGGGACATGTCCATAACCGCGAGCGAAGCCCGCAAGGAACTCTTTCCGCTGATCAAGAAGGTCAACGAGAACCACGAGGCCATCGAGATCGTCTCCAAGCACGGCAATGCCGTGCTCGTCTCGGCCGAGGACTACGCTGCGCTGCGCGAGGGCTCGTACCTGCTGCGGTCCCCGGCGAACGCTCGTCGGCTGCTCAAGGCGTACGAGAACGCCCTGGCCAACATCAACGTGTCGGAGCGCGAGCTGATCGATCCGGAGTCGGCGGACGCTGGTGCGGGTGCCGAGTGAGGCTTGTCTTCGAGGATCAGGGCTGGGAGGACTACACGTCCTGGCTCAAGAACGACCGCAAGATGCTCGCCCGGATCAACAAGCTCATCGAGGACGTCAGGCGTGACCCGTTCTCGGGGATCGGCAAGCCCGAACCTCTGAAGTACCACCTGCCCGGGGCGTGGTCGCGGCGGATCGACGACGAGCACCGCCTCGTCTACCTGGTGACGGACAAGGAGATCGTCATCCTCGCTGCCCGATATCGCTACTGACCGCCCGTGCTGGGATGGTGCTGGGAGAGATCCCTCCGGAGTGGCGTTTCCGCAGGTCGCAGCTCTGTGCTCGACGTTCCGCTTCAACGTCTGAGCGGACGACAGACGAAAGGGGGCTGACTCCACTAGGAGTCGGCCCCTTCGTGGTCACCGTGCGGGGGCGGTGGCGGGGTCGAGCATCGGCTCGAAGGCGGAGCCCTCCTCGTCGGGGACGTGCGGGAGGAACCCGTCGGGGACGGTGCGGGCGGCGGTGGCGAGCAGGCGGTCCAGGACCTCCTGGTCGGTGGCCGGGGGGAGCCCGAGTGCGGCGAGGAGGCGGTCGCGGACGGCGGGGTGGTCCGGGTTGTCGTCGAGGTAGTCGGCGTTGAGGGCGGGGGGCCGCAAGCCGGCCAGGGCGTCGTGCCAGGACGGGAGGACGATGGCGAGGGTCAGGGCCTCGGCGAGGGACTCGGCGATGAGGGAGGCCCGGCCTTCGGAGTCGGTGTAGAGGACGGGGCGGGGGCCGTCGGGGACGGCCGGACCGCAGAGGTAGTGGGTGCCGCCCGCGCCGCAGCCGGCGACGGGCTCCACCGGGAGGCCGTTGGGCAGCGCGATCGACTCGATCGGGTCGGTGCGGGCAAGGTCGAACTCGCCGTCGCAGGAGAGGTAGAAGTCGACCTCGGGATGCGCGGCGATCCTGCGGAGCAGTGCGTCGTCCGAGAGGGCGGCCGGGTTGAGGGCCGCGGCGATCGCCGGGGTGAGGGGGTGTCCGGCCAGGACGTGGCGGATGGCATCGAGGGGGACGGGGCGCTCGTAGTAGTCCTCGAAGTGGGCCTGGACGGCCGCGGGAGAGCGGTCGGTGAGGAGGCGGAAGAGGAAGCCGGAGCCGTCTGGGTGCTCGCTGTCGGTGGGGAAAGCGATGGCCGAGCCCGTGCGCCAGGCCGTGTCGCCGGTCTGCCACCACAGGCAGGCGGTGACCCGAGGGGCGTCGATACCCTCGTCGCGGAACGCGGGCTCGTCCAGGAGCGGGCGCAGCGCGGCGGGCACGTCGTCGATGACACCGGGCCAGACCTGCTCGTCATCCGTCCCGTACGGACTCATCGCCGCCTCGTGGTCGAAGCCGCGTATGAGCACGCCGGCCGGGGTGAAGAGGACGGAGAAGTCGTCCCCTGAGCCGTTGTCCATCAGGGCCGCCTCCTCGCCGGGCCCCCAGGCGGCGTCGAAGGTGTACTGGCAGAACCGCGGATCGTCGCCGATCGCCGCGTCCAGGACGGCCAGCGCGCGCAGATGGGCACGGAGTTCGTCCGGGTCGGGGAGAAGGGCGGCGGTCTCGTTCACGGTGCTCATGGCGCTATCGAAGCAGCCGCCGCCGACAGTCCGGCGAGGTCGGTCGGATGACGCGGTCAGGGGTGGGGGACCGCTGTGGCGAGGAGGACCTCGAATTCCTCGAGGCTGGTGGTTCTTGCCGGGGCCTGGGTCGTGGCTGCTGCGCGGACCGCCGCGACGGGGCCGCGGGAGGCCGCGAGGGTGCCTCGGTCGGTGTAGAGCGCGCCGACGGCGGCCCGGCCCCGCTCGCGGTCGACGAGCAGGGAGATGCCGGCCAGGCCGGGGACCTGTTGGAGCCTGGGCAGGGCGGTGTCGCGGAACGTTTCCACCAGCAGGTCGATGCCGGTCGGCTCCACGTCCATGCGGACCAGCCGGAACCCCGCGCCGGGCCCGAGATCCTCCGCGCGCCTGGCGACCGGCGCTTCCCAGTTGTCGACCGTCACGGTCTGGGCGAAGGACGCCAGCATCTCGGTCCGCCGCTTGCTCAGCGTCTCGTAGCTGGCCTGCCGGGAGGTCGCGTCCTCCCACCACGTCCCCACCAGGAGCTTGCCGAGCTCGCGGTCGACGAACAGTCCCATCCCGCGAAAGCCCGGCTGCGCGGAGACCAGTTCGCGCCCCTCGGTCCGGAGCGCCTCGGCGACCCCGTCGAGCTCGGCCGGATCACCCGTTGCATAGATGCTGCGTACGTACATGGCGTCCTTTCCTGGTGTACGGCGTGCGCGGCGACGCGCCCGCCGTGGAGGGCGGGCGCGTCGTGGAGGGCGTCAGAAGGCGCGCGGGGGCTGCTGCTTGCCCGAGCGGTCCTCCATGTCCATGTCCCTGTCCATGTCCATGTCGTCGCTCGTGCGGGACGGGTCCTTCGAGCGGTCCTTGGCCTCCTGCATCTTCTTCTTGGAGTCCTGCTTGAGCTGGGAGGACTTGTCCTGCGGGGACTGCTTGCGTGCCATGTGCTTTTCGCTCCTCGTTGAGGGGGGAGGGGGCGTCATCATGCTGGCACCGGGTCGTCGCTCTCGCATGTCGAAGCGTTACGCAGGGTGAGGGGCCCCGAAGGTCGCCGTTGCCAGGAGCGTGCCGCTCGGGGTGAGGACGCGGGCGCTCGCCAGGGCGGGGGAGACCGTGGCCGGGGCGGCCCAGTAGCCGTAGCCGTCATCGAGGGGGAAGCTGCCGAGCGGCTTGGTCGTGCCGTCGGTGTAGGTCAGGACGCAGCGGGCTCGGTCCACCTCGGCCGGTCCCTCGTCCAGGTCCACGGCCATGTAGATCCAGCCCCGGTCGCCCCCGCCCGGGTGGGCGAAGACGTGGCCCGCGTCCTCGCCGTCCGGGGTACGCAGCGGGGCCTCCAGCAGCGCCGCCGCCGTCGTGGCGGTGGTTGCGGGTGGGGCTCCGGTGAGCGCGGTGCCCGCCGCCCAGCCGCCGAAGGCGCAGGCCGCCGCAAGGGCCGCGGCCGCGAGCGCCAGGCGCAGGCGCCGCCGCTCGGGGCGGTGCCGCAGGTGCGGTGCGGTACGGGTCTCGAAGCCCAGCGGGGGTTCCGTTCCCGGCAGCAGCGCGAGCAGGCCGTCGCCGATCGGGGCCAGCCGCTCGACGCGGACCCGGCAGTCGGGGCAGTGGTCCAGGTGGGCGAGGGCGCGGGCGCGCTCCCGGCCGGGGAGGATGCCCAGCGCCAGCTCGGCGTCGAGGAACCGGACCTGCTCGCACGTCATGGCGCTCCCGCTCCCGCTTCCGCTTCCGGATCCGGTGCCGTCCGTCATCGCCGGCCTCCTCCCTCCGCCGCCTCCAGCCCGGCGCGCAGCTTGTGCATCGCCGTCCTGATCCGCGTCTTGGCCGTGCCCAGCGGGATCTGCTCGAACCCGGCGATCTGCTGCGCGGTCATCCCGTAGATCCCCGCCATCACCAGGGCCCGGCCCTGCTCCCGCGGCAGCGCCGCCAGGGCCGTACGGATCCCCGCGGACGCCTCGGAGGCCAGCGCGTGCTGCTCCGGGGTGTCCGTCACGATGTCGAGCAGCGCGTCCAGGTCCTCCGGGGCCAGCGGGGTGGTCCGGCGCGCCCGGACCGCGTCGATGGCCAGGTTGTGCGCGATGGCCGTCAGCCACGTACGCACCGACCCGCGCCGCGAGTCGTACACCTGGGCATGGCGCCAGGCCCGCTCGAACGTCTGCTGCGCCACGTCCTCGGCGAGCTGCGGATCGCCCACGACCGCCACGGCCACCCCGAACACCGCCCGCTGGAACCGGCGTACGAACGCGATGGCGATCTCCTGGTCGCCCGTCGCCAACCCGGCCAGCAGCGCCTCGTCCGAGGCGCGCCCGAGCGGAAGGCCCATCCTCTGCACATCAGGGGATACGGACCGGCGGCGCCCCCGGATTGCTCCACACACCTCCAGTGTCCTCTTTCCCGCCCTCCCGCCCATCCCTCCGGGGCTCTCGCACGTAGTGCATGCATGAGGAGCGAGAGACGTACGAGAAGGGCGGGGACGGGAAGGGCCGGTGCGGTGCTCGGCGGCGTCCTGCTCGCCGCCGCCGGCGCCGCCTGCGGCGGTACGGCCGCCGCGCCGCCGCCCGCCGCGCCCGACCGGAGCAGCCCCGCGACCGCCGCCGCGGTCAGCGCCGACCTGAGCGACTTCCGCATCGAGCTGTCGCGCAAGACGTTCACGGCGGGCGCCTACACCTTCACCGTCAACAACACCGGCCACCACGACCACGCCCTCGAGATCGAGGGCCCCGGCGGCGAGCAGCGCTCGCCGACCCTCGAGCCCGGGCAGCACGCCACCTTCTCCGTCACCCTGAAGGAAGGCAGGTACGAGGTCTACTGCCCCGTCGACGGGCACGCGGACCTCGGGATGAAGACCGGGATCACGGTGGGCGCCACCCCGTCCGGCAGCGCGACCGGCCACTGAACCGCCGGCGCGGGCCGCCTCCCCCGCACCCCGCGGTAGGTTGCGTCCAGCCGGTACCGCCGGCCGGGAGCAGTCGAGGAGTGAGGGGCCATGCGGCTCAGGGCGTCCGAAGTGATCGGCGCGGGCGAGCGGCTGCACGCGGCGGCGCGGGCGCTGCTCGACGACCACCGGCGGGCCGTCGAGGCGGTCCGCGAGGCCTGGGCCCCGCTCCACGCCGCCCTGGTGCGGGCCGAGCTGGGCCGGATCCCGGCCGCCCGCCTCAAGGACGTCACCGAGGGCCGGCTGCGGGTCGCCGTCATCGAGGCTGCGGGCTTCGACACCGTGCTGAAGGTGCTCGACGCCGGCCCCCACCGGCTCCGCCGGCTCCCCGGCGTCGGCCGGCAGACCGCCGACCAGGCGCTGGCCGCGGCCCGGCAGCTCGCCGAGGCCGCCGGCGAGACCGTCGCCGTCCACCTCGACGTCGACCGGCCCGAGCCCGGGACCACGGCCCTGGTCACCGCCCTGCACCTGCTCGTCGAGGCCGGCCCCGACGCCCGCCGGGCCGTCGCCGCCGCCGAGGAGCTCGACGCCGGGCTCGGACCGCTCCTCGCCGATGCGGCCCCTGCCGCCGGGCGGCTCGGCCGGCTGCGGCTGCTGCGCCTGCGCTGGGCCGGCCGCGAGTGCCGGGAACGCCGGGAGCGGGTGCTCGCGGCCGTCGCCGGGATCGGCCGGGTCACGCGGCAGGCCGAGCGGGAGGGGGCGGGGCTGCTGCTCGGGCAGGCGTCGGTGGACCTGCTGCGCGGCCCCGCCGACGAGGCGGCGGCCTGGGTGGACTTCTGCCTGCGCTCCGCCGAGTACCCCGGGCTGCTCGCGGAGATCGCCGAGCGGGCCGGCGGCGGCCCCGACCCGGCCGCCGCCGAGGGGTTCCTGCCCGACGCGGTGGCCGCACGGGTCCGCGCCCAACTCCTCGACACCGCCCACCTGCGCGTCCCGCTGCGCGGCTACCAGGCGTTCGGCGCCCGCTTCGCCCTCGCCCAGCGGCGGGTGGTCCTCGGCGACGAGATGGGCCTCGGCAAGACGGTCCAGGCGATCGCCGCCCTCGCGCACCTCGCCGCGCAGGGCGAGGGCCGCTTCCTCGTCGTCTGCCCGGCCGGGGTCCTGATCAACTGGATCCGCGAGCTTCAGGCCCGCAGCAGCCTGCGGGCCGTCCTCCTGCACGGGCCCGGCCGGCACGACGCCTACGCGGACTGGTGCCGGCGCGGCGGCGTCGCCGTCACCACCTTCCAGGCCCTGGCCGGCTTCCCGCAGCCCGCCGGGGGCGGGCCGGCGATGCTCGTGGTCGACGAGGCGCACCACGTCAAGAACCCGCAGACCCGCCGCAGTGCGGCCGTCGCCGACTGGGCGGGCCGCTGCCCGTACGTCCTCTTCCTCACCGGCACGCCGATGGAGAACCGGGTCACCGAGTTCCGCAGCCTCGTACGGATCCTGCGCCCCGAGGCCGACTCCGGGATCGGGGACGTGGACGCCGCCGCCGGCCCGTCCGCGTTCCGGGAGGCGGTGGCACCCGCGTACCTGCGGCGCAACCAGCGCGACGTCCTCGCCGAACTCCCCGCCCTGCAGTGGACCGACGAGTGGGAGGAGCCCGGCGCGGGCGACCGGGAGGCCTACCGGGCCGCCGTCCGGGACGGGAACTTCATGGCCATGCGGCGGGCGGCGTACGCCCGGCCCGAGAAGTCGGCGAAGCTGCGGCGGCTGCGCGAACTGGTCGCGGACGCCGCCGCGAACGGGCTGAAGGTCGTGGTCTTCTCCTCCTTCCGGGAGGTGCTGGGCGCCGTCGAGGACGCGCTCGTACGGCGCCCGCCCGGGGGCGGGCCCGCCCCGCTCTTCGGCCCGCTCTGCGGGAGCGTGCCCGCGGCGCGACGCCAGCGGATCGTCGACGGCTTCGCCGCCGCGGCCGGGCACGCGGTGCTGCTCGCGCAGATCGAAGCCGGCGGGACCGGGCTGAACCTCCAGGCCGCGTCCGTGGTGATCCTGTGCGAGCCGCAGCTCAAGCCGACCGCGGAACAGCAGGCGGTCGCCCGCGCCCACCGGATGGGGCAGGTGCGCGGCGTACGGGTGCACCGGCTGCTGGCCACCGAGGGGGTGGACCAGCGGCTGCTGGAGGTGCTGGAGCGCAAGTCACGGCTGTTCGACGCGTACGCCAGGCGCAGCGCGGTCGCGGAGTCGGCGCCCGAGGCGGTCGACGTCTCGGACACCTCGCTGGCCCGGCGCATCGTCGAGGAGGAGCAGGAGCGGCTCGGCGCGGCCCGCTGAGCAGCGGACCCCCACCCCCGCCTCCCGGCCGTCCTTACAGGCCCCGCACCGCCGCGACCGTGAACGTGCCCGGGGTGCCCGGGCCCATCGGGCCGCCCTTGTCGAACTGGGAGCGGACGACCAGCGTCCGGCCGGCGGTGTGGCTGAGCGTGGTCGGGATCTGCAGCGAGGGGTCCGTGATCGTACGGACCAGGCGGGCCCGGGTGCCGTCGTGGCTCACGCGCCACCGGGTCAGGGTGTTGGTGGTGTTGTGGGCCACCCGCAGGCTGCCGTCGGGCGCGAGGTCGAGCCCGTCGGCGTGCGTGAGGTCGCCGCCGCCGAGGTCGACGCGGGACAGCGCCCCGGTGCGCAGGTCGATGCGGTGCAGGTCGCCCGCGGTCATGTCCACGGTGAGCAGGTACCGCCCGGCCGGGTCCGCGGCGATGCCGTTGAGGCTGATGGTGCGGCCCGGGTACGGGGTGAGCCGGCCGCTGAGGTCGTACGCGGCCTTCAGCTCCCCGGATCCCGCGGCCACCTGGGCGGGGGTGACCCGGTAGACCACGGCCCGGAAGCTGTCCGTCAGGTACGCGGTGCCGTCGGGCGTGAAGGCGAGGTCGTTGATGAAGCGGGGGTCGCCCCCGGCGACCTCGAAGTGGGCCAGGCGGGCCCCGGACGCGGTGTCGTACACGGCGACGCCGGCGGTGGAGTCGGTCACCCACAGGCGGCCGCGGGAGTCGACGCGCAGGCCGTTCGCGGTGTGCCGGCCGTCGGTCCCGGAGGGCAGAAACACCTCGGCGGCGGAGCGGCCGGGCAGGGCCCGGTAGACGGTGCCGTCGGCGTACGAGCCGACGTACACGGCATGGGTACGGGGGTCGGTGGCTATGCCTTCGGGGTAGACCTTCTCGCCGGGGAGGGTGAAGGCGGTGGATATCCGCGCGTCGGCGACGGCCTGGGCGGCCTGCGGGGGCTGAGCGGTCTGGGCGGTCTGGGCGGCCTGCGCCGCCGGGAGGGCGGTCAGGGTCAGCGCGGTGGTCAGGGCCAGGAGCGCGGCGGGCAGCAGCAGCCCGGACGTGCCCGGCTCGGACTTCTTCTTCAGCACGGCGTGTGTCCTCTTCCTTGTGGGTGAACAAGAACATAAGTTAGAGCTCTAATACTCGCAAGGGGACTAGGATGCCGGGATGACGTCCATGCCTCCCGAGGAGCGCATCGGCGCGCACATCAAGCGCGCCGAGCAGGCGCTCCTCGCGGCGAAGAACACCGCGGTCAAGCCGGGTGCAGTAACGGTTCCGCAGTACGCCGCCCTGCTCTGGCTCGCCGAGAAGCCGGGGATCTCCGCCGCCGCTCTGGCCCGCCTGTGCGGGGTGACCCCGCCGACCATGAACACCGTCCTGAAGAACCTCCAGGAGCGCGGGTTCATCGAGCGCACCCCGCACGAGTGGCACCGCAACGTGCTGGAGACCCGGCTCACCGCCGAGGGCCGGGCCGCGATGGAGCTGGCCGACGAGGGCGCCGTACGGGTGGAGCGGGCGCTCGCCGCCGCGTTCACGGACGAGGAGCGGCAGCTGCTGGTCCGGCTGCTGGGGCGGTGCGCCGAGGTGCTCGACGCCCAGAAGTGAAATCCCGCGTACGGGTTCCCGACATATGAGATTCGGATCGCGTTTTTGCCGGATTTTGGAACTGCCCGTGGGATTCGCACATCAGAAGCAGGGGGATGCCCAGCCGTTCTGTCCCGTTCAGGGACAGGCATGACCACTCGGAGCGAAGTCCGTGCACCAGCACCCGCAGCGCCAGCGGCCCGACCAGCCGCACCCGTCGTACCGGCAGGGCCCGTACGGGGACCAGCCGCCGCAGCCGCCGCAGCAGGCGCCGCAGGGGTTTCCGCCGCAGTACGGTGACGGGCCGGGCCGGCCGTACGAGGACCGGCACGGACAGCAGCCACCGCCCCGCCACGAGCCCCGCGAGCCCGTGGAGCCGCCGCAGCCGGGGCGCTCGCGCCGTGCGATATGGATCAGCGCGACCCTCGCCCTGGTGGTGCTGCTCGCGGGCGGCGGCTTCGCCGCCTGGAAGCTGGAGTGGTTCTCCGGCAACGGCGACTCCGTGAGCTTCGGCAAGAACCAGCCGCCCGCCGCCAAGGAAACCGGCGGCCAGGGAGCCGGTACGCCGCAGACCCCGGCCAAGCCCACCGGCGATCCGGACGTGCAGCTGCCCACCGGCCCCAAGGCCGACTTCAAGCAGTTCGCCAAGCTCGACGACGGCACGATCATCGCCAAGACCCGCCTCGCGGGCCCGAAGTCCGGCTTCGAGGGCGACGTGTGGGTGTGGGCGCCCAAGGAGTACGACGACCCGAAGTACGCCAAGAGCGGCTTCCCGGTACTGATCTCCCTGCCCGGCGGCAACGGCTACCCGACCAACTACTGGGCCGACCGCAGCCTCGGCCTGCAGAAGGCCATCAGCGAGGGCGTCAAGGCCGGCACCAGCCTGCCGTACATCGTGATCATGCCGGTGCTGAACCCCGACGCCAAGTACTACTACGACGGCTCCGACATCCCCGGCCAGCCCAAGATGGGCACCTGGATCGCCGAGGACATCCCGGACTTCACCCGGGCCAACTTCCGTACGTACAAGTCCCGTGACGGCTGGGCCTTCATGGGCTCCTCCTCCGGCGCCTTCGTCGGCATGAAGACCCTCCTGCAGTACCCGGAGCGGTTCAAGGCCGTGATCGCCAGCGGCGGCGAGCTCGTCCCCGACTCCCCGCTGTGGAAGGGCCACCAGGCGGAGATGGACGCGAACAACCCGGAGAAGCTCGCCAAGAAGCTGATCGAGAAGAACGGGCCCGAGGTCTACATCAACTTCCAGGTCGGCACGAAGGAGACCGGCAAGGACGCGATGCTCAAGTTCCAGCAGCAGTACGGCAAGGGACCCGTCAAGACGACCATCCGCGACATCCAGAACGGCGAGCACAACGGCTGGCACTACGTCCGGGGCATGAAGGAAGGCTCCCTGGAGTGGATCAGCAAGGTGCTCAAGGCCCCGAAGCCCGAAAACGGCTGACCTGCACCGACGCACGGAGCCGGGGGCGGGCGCGGCCCGCGCACTACGTCACACCCGTCCCAGGCAACCCTCCCGGTCGTTGAACCCTCTGTAAAGGGTGTAAGGGGGACCGATCGGTCCGAACCGCGCCCCGCAGCGGGCGCCGGAGAGGGAACGGGACAAATCCGTGCAGCAAGACCAGCTTCAGGGTGACGGCCGCCTCGCGGCCGAGGAAGGCCCCGTGACCACGGGCCGCCGCCGCCCCAAGCGCCTGCGCAGGCTTCTGATCGGAGGCGGGCTCGCCTTCGCGCTGGCCGCCGGGGGCGCGGCGGCGTACGCATTCGGGGTCTTCTCCGACATAGGGGATCCCACGTCCTTCGGGAAGGTGGAGGAGTCGGCGGCGGCCGAGGACATCCGGCCGGGCGTGAGCATGCCCACCGGCCCCAAGGCCGCCTTCGTCCGGACGTACCGGATGCCCGACGGCACCCAGATCGCCCGTACGACGCTGAAGGGCCCGAAGTCGGGCTTCACGGGGGACGTGTGGGTGTGGGTGCCCAAGGAGTACGACGACCCGCGGTACGCCAAGAGCGCCTTCCCGGTCCTGATCTCCCTGCCCGGCGGCCGCGGCTACCCCAAGAACTACTGGGGCACCGGCCCGGGCCTCGGCCTGGAGCAGGCCGTGATCGACGGGGCGAAGGCGGGCAAGAGCCTGCCGTTCATCCTCGTCATGCCGGTGATCAACGCGGACACCAAGCACCACTTCGACGGCTCCGACATCCCCGGTCAGCCCAAGATGGGCACCTGGATGGCCGATGACGTCCCGGATTTCACCCGGGCCAATTTCCGCACCTTCACCTCCCGCGACGGGTGGGCCTTCATGGGCTCCTCCTCGGGCGGCTTCGGCGCGTTCAAGCACGTCCTCAAGCACCCCGACCGCTTCAAGGCGGCCATCGCCAGCGGGGTCGACATCGTCCCCGACTCGCCGCTGTGGAAGGGGAACACGCAGGCCATGGACGAGAACAACCCGGAGAAGCTCGCCGAGAAGCTGATCGCCGCCGGCGGCCCGGACGTGTACATCAACTTCCAGATCGGCACCGCGGAGAGCGGCCGCGACAAGACCGAGAAGTTCATGCAGGAGTACGGGAAGGGCCCCGTGCACACCCGGCTCCAGGTGATCCAGGATGGTGAGCACAACGGAAAGTCGTACGTGCGTGGCATGAGGGAGGGCTCCCTGGAGTGGATCAGCAAGGTGATGTCGCCACCGACCCCCGATCCCGGCGTGCGATGAGCGCCGTGGCGAAGGGGGCCTCCGCCGCGGCCGCCGCCGGTGTGGCGGCCGTCCTCGCCGTCGCCTTCGTCAAGGCGACGGACGAGGACGCAGGAGTGCACCCCTTCCCCGGTGTCGGCGTGCTCATGGCGAACGGGGAGCACTGGTGCACGGCGAGCGTCGTCGACAGCCCCCGGGGCAACGTCGTCGCCACCGCCGCGCACTGCGTCGCCCCGGCGGGCGAGAACGGCGAGCCCGGCGAGGTCGCGCACGACGGGCGGGAGATCGGCGAGCTGTCCTTCGCGCCGGCCTTCTCCGGCGAGGGCGCGGGCCGCCGGCCGCTCGGGGTGTGGAAGGTGCGCGCGGTCCACGTGGACGAGCGCTGGACGAAGTGGGGCGAGGACACCGCCGACTTCGCCTTCCTCAGCATCGAGCCCGACGAGGACGGGCGCACCGTCCAGCAGGCGGTCGGCGGAGCTGCGGAGGCGCCCGTGCCCGACTGGACCTCCGGGTACGAGCGGGAGGTGACGGTGGTCGGCTATCCGGAGTCCGACCGCAACCCGCAGAACAAGCCCGTCTCCTGCACCACCCAGACCTCCCACGACCAGGACGACCCGGCCATGCTGTACATCAGCTGCGCCGGGTTCTGGACGGGCACCAGCGGCAGCCCCTGGATCGCCGACCGGGGCGGGCCGGGCAGCCCGGGGCACCTGATCGGCGTACTGAGCGGCGGCGACACGGACGTGGACTCCACGGCCGCGCTGTTCGACGAGCGGGCGAGGGCGCTGTACGAGCAGGCGGCGCAGGACTGAGTCCCCGGCCGGCCGCGCAGCCTGCCCGCGCCGCCTGCTCGCGTCCGCTCCGCTCCCCTAGCCCTTCAGGAGGGCGTTGGCCGTCCCGTACGGGAGGCCCTCGGGCAGGTCGGTGTACGTGCCGCCGCTCACCAGCTCCTCGGCGGCCCGGCGCACCACGTCGTACGCGGCGGACGCCACCCAGGAGCCGAGGCTCACGCGGGCCGCGCCGAGCGCGCCGAACTCGGCGACCGACGGGGCGCCCGGGTGGGCCAGGACGTTGAGGGGCGCGTCGATGCCCTTGGCGAGCTCGGCGACGGTGGCGGCGTCGGTGACGCCGGGCACGAAGATGCCGGAGGCGCCGGCGCGGAGGTAGGCGGCGGCACGGGCGAGCGTGTCGTCGAGGCGGTCGCCCGGCTCCCCGAGCCCGAAGAGGTACGTGTCGATCCGGGCGTTGATGTAGAGCGGGATCCCGGCGGCATCGGCTGCGGCGCGGGCGGCGGCCACGCGGTCGGCGAGGTCGGCGGGGGCGCGGGTGCCGTCCTCGATGTTGATGCCGACCGCGCCGGCGGCGAGGACCGCGGCGACGGTCTCGCCGACCTCGGCCGCGGTGGCGCCGAAGCCGCCCTCGATGTCGGCGGTGACGGGGACGGAGACGGCGCCGGCCACACGGGCGATGAGGTCGAGCGCGCGGTCGCGGGTCAGCGAGTCCCCGTCCGGGGCGCCGAGGGACCAGGCGACGCCGGCGCTGGTGGTGGCGACGGCCGGGGCGCCGGCGGCCTCCACGAGGCGGGCGCTGACCACGTCCCAGGCGTTGGCCAGGGCGAGGGGGCGGGTGGGGGTGTGCAGCGCGGCGAACCGCCGCGCCAGCTCAACTTGGCTGCTCATGCCCCTACTTCACCAGACGGGCCGCCCCCGTTCCGGCGATTTTCCGACATGTACGGCCCGCCGCGGGCCGACCCGGCCCCCTCGGAGCCGGCCACGCCGAGCCGGATCCGCACCCGGGGTGTCCGTGCCCGCTGCGCGGAGCCGTTCCCCCACCCCGCCCCTTCTCCCCCGGCTACCGCTGGGAGGTGCCCCCAGAAACCGGGACCTGCGGCCCCGGCCCCCGCCGGCTGCCCGGGCTCCGCCCGGCACCCGTTCCGTGCGCTCCGCGCCCGGTGCGCTCAATCGCCGCGCGGGCTGGATTTGCCCGGCGTGCGCGGTATTCGAAGCCGAGGTCCGGGGCGGCCCCGGCCCCGCCCGGGTGCCCGGGCTCCGCCCGGCACCGATTCCGTGCGCTGCGCACCCGGTGCGCTCAATCGCCGCGCGGGCTTGATGTGCTCGACGCCTGGGGCGAGGGTCCGGTAATTCCAGCCCCGCCGGCGTTTGAGGCGCGGGGTCTGGGGCGGAGCCCCAGAAGGCCGGCCGGCCGGTTGTGCCTGCGCCTGGGGCGAGGGTCCGGCAATCCCAGCCTCGCCGGCGTTTGAGGCGCGGGGCCGGGCGGAGACCGGTGGCTCCCGGCCCGAGGCCCTCGGTCAGGGGGCCAGGCCCGACTTGAGGCCCGCGCCGCAGAGGGGGAGGACTGCGGTGCGGCCCTGGAGGGGGTTGGCGGCCGAGCGGGGCCCCACCGCGGCCCAGCAGGCGGCAGCCGTCGGCTCGACGAACAGGCCCCGCCCTGCAAGGTCCCGCTGGGCGGCGCGCAGCGCATCGTCCGGCACGGTCAGGAACGTGCCGCCGGACTTCCGCACGGCGGCCAGGATCTGCCGGGCCCGCGGCGGCGCCGGGATCGCGATCCCCTCGGCCAGGGTCGGCCGCTGCTCCACCGGCTCCGCATCCTCCGCCCCGGCGGCGAACGCCGCGGCCAGCGGCGAGACCGCCTCCGCCTGGACGGCGATCAGCGCCGGCGGCCGCACCCCGCGCCGGGCCAGCTCCTCCACCGCCAGGGCGGCCCCCAGCAGCAGGGTGCCGTTGCCGACGGGGAGGACCAGGGCCTCGGGGAGCCGGCCGCCCAGCTCCTCCCACACCTCGTACACGTACGTCTTCGTGCCGTGCAGGAAGTACGGGTTGAAGACGTGGCTGGCGTAGAAGACCCCCGGCAGGTCCGCCTCGGCCCGCGCCGCCGCCGCGGTGGCCTCGCGCCCGCCGGGTACCAGGCGGACGGCCGCGCCGTGGGCCCGGATCTGTTCCGTCTTCTTCTCCGAGGTGCCCTCGGGCACGAAAATTTCACAATTCAGCCCGGCCCGCGCGCAGTAGGCGGCGACAGCCGTCCCCGCGTTGCCGCTGCTGTCGGCGATCACCCGCTCCGGCCCCAGCCGACGGGCCACCTCCGCGAGCATGACGGCGCCCCGGTCCTTGAACGACAGCGTCGGCATCAGGAAGTCGAGCTTGGCGTGAATCCGCTCCCCGAGCGGGACGAGCGGGGTGTTGCCCTCGGACAGGGTGACGGCGAACGCCCCCGGCAGCGGCAGTGCGCAGCCGTATCGCCAGAGCGAGTTCGGCCCGGAGCCCGGGTCCAGCGCACTGGCCGGATCCGGGGTGAAGTCGAGGTCCCAGGGGCCGCCGCACACCGGGCAGCACCACGGCGCGGTCCGGGCGTCGGCGCGGGTGCCGTCGTCGGGGCAGACGTAGCCGGGTAGTGCGTGCGTCATGTGCGGAGCACCTTTGCTCGTTCATGGCCGTTGTATGGCACGGATGTTACGCGTTCGCCGTCCCCTTGTGGGATCCCGAAAGGCTGGGTCAACCTTTCGTCAGAGCGGGCCCCGGCAGGCCGTCCAGTAGATTGTCATGCGCATGCCGCCATGCCCGCCGCCCCGGCGAAGTCCCTGATGAGGAGGACCCCCCACATGTCCGTGAAGCGTCACACACGCCGGAAATTCACCGGCCTCGGCGCGGCGGCAGCCCTGGCCCTCGCGCTCGGCGCGACGGCCGCGCTCCCGGCCTCCGCGGCCGACGGCGGCCCGCAGGGCGTCGTCGAGAACGCCGGCGCCCCCGGCGCGGTCGCCGACAGCTACATCGTGACCCTGAAGGACTCGGCCGCCCGCTCGACCGCGGCCAGCGGCAAGGCCGTCGCCAAGAAGTACGGCGCCAGCATCGACCGCACCTACAGCGCCGCCCTCAACGGATACTCCCTCAAGGTCTCCGAGAAGCAGGCGAAGAAGCTGGCCGCCGACCCGGCCGTCAAGTCCGTCGTGCAGAATCGTACCTTCACGATCGACGGCGCCCAGGGCACCCAGCCGAGCCCGCCCTCCTGGGGCCTGGACCGCATCGACCAGCGCGCCCTGCCGCTCGACAGCAACTACACGTACCCGGACAAGGCGGGCGAAGGCGTCACCGCGTACATCATCGATACCGGCGTGCGCATCAGCCACACCGACTTCGGCGGCCGCGCCTCCTACGGCTTCGACGCCATCGACAACGACAACACCGCCCAGGACGGCCACGGCCACGGCACGCACGTCGCCGGCACCGTCGCGGGCGGCTCGTACGGCGTCGCCAAGAAGGCCAAGATCGTCGGCGTCCGCGTCCTCGACAACAACGGCTCCGGCACCACCGCCCAGGTCGTCGCGGGCATCGACTGGGTGACCCAGCACGCCGTCAAGCCGGCCGTGGCGAACATGTCGCTCGGCGGCGGCGCCGACTCCGCGCTCGACACCGCCGTGCGCAACTCGATCGCCTCCGGCATCACCTACGCGGTCGCCGCGGGCAACGAGTCCACCGACGCGAGCACCAAGTCCCCGGCCCGCGTCGCCGAGGCCATCACGGTCGGCGCCACCACCAGCACCGACGCCAAGGCCAGCTACTCCAACTACGGCAGCACCCTCGACATATTCGCCCCCGGCTCCTCCATCACCTCCTCCTGGGGCACCGGCGACACCGCCACCAACACCATCTCCGGCACCTCGATGGCCACCCCGCACGTCGCGGGCGCGGCCGCCCTGTACCTCTCGCAGAACCCGTCGAGCACCCCGGCCCAGGTCCGCGACGGCCTGGTGGCGGCGGCCACCCCGAACGTGGTGACCGGCCCCGGCACCGGCTCCCCGAACCGCCTGCTGTACGCGGGTGGCGGCACCACCCCGCCGAGCGGCCCGCGCTTCGAGAACACCGCGGACTACGCCGTCAACGACAATGCGACCGTCGAGTCCCCGCTCACCGTCAGCGGCGTCTCCGGCAACGCCCCCGCGGCCCTCGCCGTCTCGGTCGACATCAAGCACACGTACATCGGCGACCTGAAGGTCGACCTCGTCGCCCCCGACGGCTCCGTGTACAACCTGCACAACCGCAGCGGCGGCAGCGCGGACAACATCATCAAGACCTTCACCGTCAACGCCTCCTCGGAGGTCGCCAACGGGGTGTGGAAGCTGCGCGTGAACGACAACGCGAACCTCGACACCGGCAAGATCGACTCCTGGGCGCTGCAGTTCTGACAGCGGGTCAAGCAGACTGAAGGCACCGCGCCGCACGGGCTGCGGCGAACGGCGGGGGCGACCGACACCACGGTCGCCCCCGCTGCGTACTATTTCGCGCGTTCGTCTGCGACATCCAGGGATGGAGTCCCCGCCCCCCGTGACCACCCCGCCGCCACCCCACTGGCCGCCCGCGCCGGACCGACAGGCGTACCGCGAACCGCCGCTCAACGGTCTCGCGCTGGCCTCGCTGCTGGTCGGGCTGGTGTGCATGCCGCCGCTCGGCGTCGTGTTCGGGATCGTGGCGCTGGTCCAGATCGCCCGCAAGGGCGAGCGCGGCAGACCGCTGGCCATCGCGGGCCTGGCGGTCTCGCTCGTGACGAGCCTGCTGCTCGTCCTCGTCGTCGACCGGGCCGCGGGATCCCTGTTCGACCGGCTGGACGCGCTGTCGCCGTACGAGAGCGTGGCCGGGGAGCTGACCGACATCGAGGACATGCGGGCGGGCGACTGCTTCAACGTCCCCGGCGGCGACCTGCTCGACGAGGACCCGCTGCTCTACCGCATCGCCTGCACGGAGGTCCACGAGGGCGAGGTCACCGCCTCCACCCGGCTCGACCGGGCCGGCGTCGTCCCCGGCGGCGAGGAGCTGAAGAAGGCGGCCACGGACGCCTGTTGGCGCGCCCAGGACGCCTACGCCATGGACACCTGGGCGCTGCCCGGCTACGCGGAGATGTTCTGGTTCGCCCCCGCGCGGGACTCCTGGGGCGGCGGCGCGCGGCGGCTGCTCTGCGTGATCGGAACGGCCGAGCGGGAGCACCGCGGCAGCCTGCGCCGCGACGCCGGGATGCTGGAGCCGGAGCAGGTGGCCTTCCTGCGCGCGATGAACGAGGTGGACCTGGCGCTGGGGCAGTGGCCGGAGGAGGAGCTCGACGAGGCGCTGCCGGCCTACCGGGAGTGGGCCCGGGCGGTGGACCGGGCGCTGGGCGCCGAGGTGCGCGTGCTCCAGGAGGCCGCAGAGCGGCCGGAGTTGGCGGGGCCGGCCCGGGCGCAGCTGGGGGAGGTCGAGGCGGCGCGGCGGGACTGGCAGAAGGCGGGCGAGGCGGTGCGGCCGGCGGACTTCCAGGACGCGTGGGACCGGGCGGCGGGCGCCCTGCGCGTGGACACGGAGAAGGCGCTGCGCGGGGCGTACGGCCTCGCGACGACGGTCCCGGAGTGGCTGGCCGACCAGCCGAGGGGTGCGGGGCCGGCCGCCGAGGCGTGACGCGCGCCCCTCGAGCCCCGCTCGGGTGACGCGGCCTCAGAGGGTAACGCGCGGTAACGGGTTTGAGTGACCAGGCTTCATCACTTCGGGTGAAACTCTGGCCCTTGCTTGCGGCGTACAACCGTGGGTTGCCAGGGTGTAGCTGTCTGTCAACCTGATGGGAGTGGCCAGTGACTTTCGGTGAGCAGCCGGCCTATCTGCGCGTCGCCGGGGATCTGCGGCGGAAGATCGTCGATGGGTCCCTGCCCCCGCATGCCCGGCTCCCCTCGCAGGCCCGGATCCGCGAGGAGTACGGGGTCTCCGACACGGTCGCGCTGGAGGCGCGCAAGGTCCTCATGGCGGAGGGCCTCGTCGAGGGCCGCTCCGGGTCGGGCACGTACGTGCGCGAGCAGCCGGTGCCGAGACGGGTCGCCCGCTCCGGCTACCGCACGGGCGGGCCGTCGACGCCCTTCCGGCAGGAGCAGGCCGAGGCGGGCGCGCGCGGCACCTGGGACTCCAGCAGCGAGCAGACGGCCGCCCCGGCGCAGATCGCCGAGCGGCTCGGCATCGAGGCGGGCGAGCGCGTGATGCGGACGCGGTACGTGTTCCGGGACGCGGGCGAGGTGATGATGCTGTCGACCTCGTGGGAGCCCCTCACCCTGACCGGGCGGACGCCGGTGATGCTGCCCGAGGAGGGGCCGCTCGGGGGCTCGGGCGTCGTGGACCGGATGGCCGCGATCGACGTGGTCGTGGACAACGTGGTGGAGGAGGTCGGCGCCCGGCCGGGCCTCGCGGAGGAGCTCGTGCTGCTGGGCGGCGTCCCCGGACACGTGGTGCTGGTCATCGGGCGGACGTACTACGCCTCCGGCCGGGCCGTGGAGACGGCCGACGTCGTGGTCCCGGCGGACCGCTACCGCCTCGCCTACCACCTGCCGGTCCGGTAGTCCGGGGGCGTGCGCCCCGGTGGTGCCGGGGCCTCGGCGAACCGGCGCGCACGGCTCACTCGTACTCGTGGCCGGATGCGTACGCCTGCAAGGTACCTCTTCGTGAAAAACCGTATCCGCTCCGTAAAGGTCGGGCGTAAGCTCGGGCATATGCGCAATGCGGTTTCCCGGGCAGGTGGATCGGCGGAGGGTGAGACGCGATGAACGAAAGCGGTGCACTGCTCCCATGGCTGGTCATACGTCAGGACGACAACGGCAACCGCTACCGGGTGGGTCGCTACCCCACCCGGGCCGAGGCCCAGAAGGTCGTCGACAGCCTCGACGACCGAGGACACAAGCAGCTCTACTGGGTCGAGCGGATCGGTCAGACCGCCACGACGAACTGAGCAGCACGGCGTTGGCATAGGCTCCGCCCATGACGGATCGCGTGGTCGTGGGCGGAGCCCTTTGTCATCAGGGCCGGCTGCTGGCCGCCCGCCGCAGCGCACCCCCGGAGCTGGCGGGCCGCTGGGAGCTGCCCGGCGGAAAGGCCGAACCGGGCGAGAGCGGCCCCGAGGCGCTGGTCCGCGAACTGCGCGAGGAGCTCGGCGTGGAGGCCGAGCCGGTGGAGCGCATCCCGGGGGAGTGGCCCCTGAGGCCGGGGCTCGTCCTGCACGTGTGGACCGCGCGGCTGCTCTCCGGTGAGCCCGCGCCGCTGGAGGACCACGACGAGCTGCGCTGGCTCGGCCCCGGGGAACTGGACGCGGTGGACTGGCTCGACCAGGACCGGCCTGCGGTCGCCGAGGTCGGGCGCCGGATGCGCGCCGGGCGCATCGAGCAGAGCGGGCGCGCCGGAGGGCATGCCGGGTCGCGCGGGGGCGCGTGACGCTCACGTCCTAGGCCGTCTGTGCCACAGTGCGCCGGTACGTGAGGGACGGGTGGTACGACGCCTCGAATATCGGGTATGTCGCTATTAGTCCCTATCGTGTAGTGCCCCTCGTGGCTCTGTCCCTGCTGAACCGGACTGGGGCCTTCGCCGGCCCGGGAAGTGATCGGCGTGATCGACACAGACGGTGAAAACGCCGAGTGGGCCTTCCCCGCAGAACCCGGCGCCGTCCGCACCGCACGCCACGCCGTGCGCGGCACGCTACTGGCCTGGGGCCTGGAGGCCGTCGGCGACGTGACCGTCCTGCTGGTCAGCGAGCTGGTCACCAACTCCCTTCGCTACGCGTCCGGCCCGATCGGGGTCCGCCTGGAGCGGCGCGAGCGCGCACCGGAGGGTGCGCCGCACGGCCCGGCCCTGCTCGTGGAAGTCTCCGATCCGCTTCCGGATCCGCCCCGCGAGCGGGTCGCGAAGCCCGACGACGAAGGGGGTCGCGGGCTGCACTTGGTGGCCGTCTCGGCCCAGCGGTGGGGCACCCGGCACGGCAAGTCGGGCAAGACCGTGTGGTTCGAGTTGGCTCTTCCTGGTGAGTAACAAGGTGAAGGGTGGCCGACGATCACCCGACATGGCTCGAAATAGTCGGGACCTTTTCGTGATCGGGAACGCCGTGCCGTCCGGGGCCGTGGTGCTGAATACTTCGGTCATGGCCGGTCCGGTTGCGGTGAGCTGGAGGGGACGGTCGCGTGAGCGAGATACCTGCGCAGGCACATCAGGCCCGTGTGCCCGGGGAGACATGGCACGACTCCCTGTGGCACAGCAGCCCGCCTGGCTCGATATACGACTACATCAAGGTCGCGTCGTTCTCGATCGGGCCAGACGGGCTCATCGACCAGTGGAGCCTGCGAGCCGAGGAACTGTTCGGACTGACCCCCGCACAGGCCGTCGGACGCGATCCCGTCGACGCCTTCATGCCGCCGGAACTGCGCGAGGGCGGGCACCGCCGGATGGCCGAGATCCTCGACGGCAAGGAATGGACGGGCCTCGTCCCCTTCCGCATCCCCGGCGGCAGCGGCGCCCACGGCGTGGCCGAGATCTACGTGATGCCCACCCAGACCGAGACCTCCGAGCGGGCCGCACTGTGCGTCGTGGTCGACGTACGCGCCCTGCGCCGCATCGAATCCGACCTTGCTGCTTCGCAGGCCATATTCGGCCAATCTCCTTTCGGCTTCCTGCTGTTCGGCACCGACCTCACCGTCCAGCGCGCCAACCGCCGCTTCGCGACCGTCTTCGGCGGCGCCGTCGAGGAGCACCGCGGCCGCACCGTCCACGACTACCTGCCGCCCCAGGAAGCGGACCGGATGACCGCCGCCCTGCGCCGCGTCCTCGAGACCGGCGAATCCGTCACCGACCTCCAGATCACCGGCGCCGCCCCCGGCAGCCGCGAACACCGCCATTGGTCCATCAACCTCTACCGCGTCCACGGCGGCACCGGCCGGCCCATCGGCGTCGCCGGCCTCGGCACCGACGTCACCCGCCGCCACCTCGCCGCCCGCGAGGCCGCCGGCGTACGCCGCAACCTCGCCCTGCTCAACGAGGCCGGTCACCGCATCGGCAACTCCCTCGACCTGGAGACCACCGCCCGCGAACTGCTCGACGTGACCGTGCCCGGCTTCTGCGACCTCGCCGCCGTCGACCTCTACCAGGGGCTCCTGCTCGGCGACGACGACCGCCCCGCCCGCCCGCAGGGCCCCGGAGTGCCCTCGCTGCCGCCCGGGCTCGGCACCGGACGCGCGCCCTCCGCACCGCTGCGGCGCGTCGCCTTCGCCTCCGCCGTCTCCGACGCCCCGCTCTCCGGCCACGGCGCGCCCGTCGCCGTCGGCGAGACCCACCGCTACCCGCCCGCCTCGCCCGGGGCGATCGCCCTGCGCACCGCCCGGCCCCGGCTCATCGAGGGCGGCGGCCCCGACGACCTCGTCCAGTCCACGCTCGTCGTGCCGATGGTCGCCCACGACACCGTCGTCGGCCTCGCCCAGTTCTCCCGCACCAAGGGCAGCGAGCCCTTCGGCGAACGCGACCGGGCCGTCGCCGTCGAGCTCGCCGCCCGCGCCGCCGTCTGCATCGACAACGCCCGCCTCTACCGGCGCGAACACGAACGCGCCCTGATACTGCAGCGCAGCCTGCTGCCGCCCGGGGACCCCGAGGCGGCCGGCCTCGACATCGCCTGCCGGTACCTGCCCGGCAACGCCGCCACCGAGGTCGGCGGCGACTGGTTCGACGTCATCGAACTGCCCGGCCACCGCACCGCCCTCGTCGTCGGCGACGTCATGGGCCGCGGGCTGCGGGCCGCCGTCGCCATGGGCGAACTGCGCACCGCCGTACGGACCCTGGCCCTGCTGGACCTGGAACCGGCGGAGGTGCTCGCCGCGCTCGACGAGATCGCCCGCGGGCTCGGAGCGCCCGGCGGATCCCAGCAGGCCTCGCGGGCCGCCCTGCACTCGCGGGACGCCGACCGCTCCGAGGTGTACCTCGCCACCTGCGTGTACGCCGTCTACGACCCCGTGACCCGGCGCTGCACCATCGCCAACGCCGGGCACATGCCGCCCGTGCTGGTCGAGCCGGCCGAACCGGGCGGGCCGGCGCGGCCCGCGCTGCTGCTGGAGGTGCCGCCGGGCATGCCGCTGGGGGTCGGCGGGGAACCGTTCGAGGAGGTGGAGGTCGACCTCCCCGAGGGCGCCCTGCTCGCCCTGTACACCGACGGGCTCGTCGAATCCCGCGACCACCCGCTCGAGGAGGGGCTGCGCGGGCTGCGCGAGGCCCTGACCGACCCGGTACGCCCGCTGGAGGACGTCTGCGACCACGTCCTGAACACCCTCGACACCCGCCACGGCGAGGACGACATCGCCCTGCTGATGGCACGGGTGCAGGGGCTGCCCGTGGACGCCGTGGGCGACTGGCAGCTCCCCCGCGAGGCCCGGTCCGTGGGGCGGGCGCGGGAGCTGGCGCGGGCGAAGCTGCCGGCATGGGGCCTGGAGGACCTCCTGGACACCACCGAACTGCTGGTCAGCGAGCTCGTCACCAACGCCCTGCGGTACGGGGAGGGCGAGATCCGGCTGCGGCTGCTGCTGGACCGGACCCTGGTGTGCGAGGTGTGGGACGGCAACCTGGTCCAGCCGCGGCGGCGGCGGGCGCGCGACACCGACGAGGGCGGGCGGGGGCTCCAGCTGGTCGGCATGCTGTCCGCCGGCTGGGGCACGCGGCGCACCCACCGGGGCAAGACGGTCTGGTTCGAACTCCCGCTCCCGGGAGCCGCCCCCGACGCGGCGTCGGAACTCTCGGCGGAACAACTCCTGAGCATGTACGGCTGACCCCGACCTCCTGCCCTGCCGCTGCGTGCCCCGCCACCTGAGCCGGGGGTCCGGCACATCCAGCTCCGCCCGCCACGTGAGCCGGGGGTCCGGCACATCCAGCTCCGCCCGCCACGTGAGCCGGGGGTCCGGCATGTTCAGCCTCGCCGGCGTTTGAGGCGCGGGTCCGGGCGGAGCCCGGTGCCTGGCGAAGCCGGGTTCCTTGGGGC
>NZ_JBEYXK010000082.1:0-30804 GCF_040645035.1 Streptomyces sp. NPDC046876
GCCGGAGCACAGGGCTCCGGCCGCCCCTCCGGGCATCCCGCGGCGTGCGGACGTACAGGGCCCGCGGCCCGGGGGGCCGGTGGGCGTGCGGGCCGCAAGGCCGCGGGGGGTACGGGGCCGGCGGCTACTGCTTGTGCGCGGCCCAGGCGTGCTGGATGACCAGGTCCGCCTTCAGCTCGGTGAGCTGGAGCGCCACCGCCGAGGGGGCGGTGCCGCCGCGGCCGCTGCGGGAGGCGAGCGCCCCCGGCACGTTCAGCACGGTCCGGACCTCGGGGGTGAGGTGCTCCGAGATCTTCGCGAACTGCTCGTCGGTGAGCTCGTCGAGCTCGATCCCGAGCGACTCGCACTCCTTGACGCACTCGCCGGCCACCTCGTGCGCCACCCGGAACGGCACGCCCTGCTTGACCAGCCACTCCGCGATGTCCGTCGCGAGCGAGAACCCGGCGGGTGCCAGCTCCTCCATCCGCTCCCGGTTGACCGTGAGGGTGGCCATCATGCCGGTGAAGGCCGGCAGCAGGACCTCGAGGGTGTCGCAGGAGTCGAAGACGGGCTCCTTGTCCTCCTGCAGGTCGCGGTTGTAGGCCAGCGGCAGGGCCTTGAGGGTGGCCAGCAGGCCCGTCAGGTTTCCGATGAGGCGGCCCGACTTGCCGCGCGCCAGCTCGGCGATGTCCGGGTTCTTCTTCTGCGGCATGATCGACGAGCCGGTGGAGAAGGCGTCGTGGAGGGTGACGAAGGAGAACTCCTTCGTGTTCCAGATGATGATCTCCTCGGCGATCCGGGACAGGTTGATCCCGATCATCGCGGTGATGAACGCGAACTCGGCGACGAAGTCGCGCGAGGCCGTGCCGTCGATCGAGTTGCCGACCGAGCCCCGTTCGAAGCCCAGGTCGGCGGCGACCGCCTCCGGGTCCAGGCCCAGCGAGGAGCCGGCCAGGGCGCCGGAGCCGTACGGGGAGACGGCGGTGCGGGTGTCCCACTGGCGCAGCCGCTCGGCGTCCCGGGACAGCGACTGCACGTGCGCGAGGACGTGGTGCGCGAAGAGCACCGGCTGCGCGTGCTGGAGGTGGGTCCGGCCGGGCATCGCCACGCCCGGGTGCGCCTCGGCGAGGCCGACCAGCGCGTCCTGGAGCTCGGCGATCAGGCCGCCGATGATCCGGGCGTGGTCGCGCAGGTACATCCGGAAGAGGGTCGCCACCTGGTCGTTGCGGGACCGGCCGGCGCGCAGCTTGCCGCCGAGCTCGGCGCCGAGCCGCTCCAGCAGGCCGCGCTCCAGGGCGGTGTGCACGTCCTCGTCGGCGATCGTGCCGGTGAACGAACCGTCGGCCACGTCCGCCTCGAGCCGGTCCAGGCCCGCGATCATGCGGTCGAGCTCGTCGGCCGTGAGCAGGCCCGCCTTGTGCAGGACCCGGGCGTGGGCGCGGGATCCGGCGATGTCGTACGGCGCGAGGCGCCAGTCGAAGTGGACCGACGCGGAGAGCTTCGCGAGGGCCTCGGCCGGGCCGTCGGCGAACCGGCCGCCCCAGAGCCGGACGTCACCACCGTTGTTGCTGCTCACAGGTACTGCTCCTCGAAAAGGGTGGGTGTACGGCGGCCTCCCCGCCGCGGAGGTAACGGGGAGGCCGTCGGGGTACTGCACTGCACAACGACTCGGGCGAGCTCCGGGTCCGGCTCAGCCGGCCAGGTCGCGCTTCGCGGCGATCTTCGCGGAGAGGGCGAAGATGTCGATGAAGCCCTGGGCCTTGGACTGGTCGAAGGTGTCGCCGGTGTCGTAGGTGGCCAGGTTGAAGTCGTAGAGGGACTCCTCGGACTTCCGGCCGGTGACGACGGCGCGGCCGCCGTGCAGGGTCATCCGGATGTCGCCGGTGACGTGCTGGTTGGCCTCGTTGATGAACCCGTCGAGGGCGCGCTTGAGCGGGGAGAACCACAGGCCGTCGTAGACGAGCTCGCCCCAGCGCTGCTCGACCTGCCGCTTGTAGCGGGCCAGCTCGCGCTCGACGGTGACGTTCTCGAGCTCCTGGTGGGCGGTGATCAGCGCGATCGCGCCCGGGGCCTCGTACACCTCGCGGGACTTGATGCCGACGAGGCGGTCCTCGACCATGTCGATCCGGCCGATGCCCTGGGCTCCGGCGCGCTCGTTGAGCTGCTGGATGGCCTGGAGGACGGTGACGGGGCGGCCGTCGATGGCGACCGGGACGCCCTCCTTGAAGGAGATGACGACCTCGTCGGGCTCGCGCGGGGTGGCGGGGTTGGAGGTGTACTCGTAGATGTCCTCGATCGGGGCGTTCCAGATGTCCTCGAGGAAGCCCGTCTCGACGGCGCGGCCGAAGACGTTCTGGTCGATGGAGTACGGGGACTTCTTGGTGGTGGCGATCGGGAGGTTCTTCGCCTCGCAGAAGGCGATGGCCTTGTCGCGGGTCATCGCGTAGTCGCGGACCGGGGCGATGCACTTCAGGTCCGGGCCGAGCGCCTGGATGCCGGCCTCGAAGCGGACCTGGTCGTTGCCCTTGCCGGTGCAGCCGTGGGCGACGATGCCGGCGTTGTGCTTCTTGGCGGCGGCGACCAGGTGCTTGACGATCGTCGGGCGGGAGAGCGCCGAGACCAGCGGGTAGCGGTCCATGTAGAGGGCGTTCGCCTTGATCGCCGGGAGGCAGTACTCGTTGGCGAACTCGTCCTTGGCGTCGGCGACCTCGGCCTCGACGGCACCGCAGGCGAGAGCGCGCTTGCGGATGACGTCCAGGTCCTCGCCGCCCTGGCCGACGTCCACGGCAACGGCGATGACCTCGGCGCCCGTCTCCTCGGCGATCCAACCGATGGCGACGGAGGTGTCCAGGCCGCCCGAGTAGGCGAGTACGACGCGCTCGGTCACGGGTTTCTCCTTACGGTGCATTCAACGACAGGCATAACTATGCACTACTCCGTATGTTTCGTCAATGAGTGGTGTGGCGGTGGTCCTGACCAGGGGAAATATCCGGCGGCGGGGGTCGGGCCCCGCCGGTACGCTCAGGTGCGGGGCGCCGGAAGGGGTGCCATGGGACGGGTGGGAAGAGCGGGGCGGGGGCGCACATGAGGCCGGATCTGTCGGATCGCCGGAGGGCGGTGGCCGCGGGACGCGGCGCCGCAATGGCACTGCTCGGCGGCACGGCGGAATCGGTCCGGCTCGTCCTTCCCTACACCTCGACCCAGGCCTGGCTGACCTTCGACGCGTTCGCGCGCAGGGTACGGGGCGGCACGGTCCGAAACCGCCCCGACGCCCCCGTGGAGCTGCGGCTGTGCCACCCCGACGGGCGGGTACGGGAGGCGGCGCTGCTCTCGCTGCGCCCGCGGCTGCCCGGACGGGTGGCGGCGCCGACCTCGCTGCCGCTGCCCCTCGTGGTGATCCGCTGCGCCGACCGGGTTCCGGCCGTACGGGCCAAGGCACGGCGGCTGCTGGTCGAGTCCGTGGCCGCCGACGCCCGGTACACCCTGTTCACCGCCCTGCCGCTCGTCATCCGGCTGGCCGGGCGGGAGCAGGGCGGCTGGGCGGTGGAGCTGTTCGAAGCCGCCCTGCGCCTGCGGGAGCCGCGCCTCGCGCAGTGGTGGCGCGTCGGCCTCGTCACCGGCCCGCCGACACGGCGGGAGGCCGACGAGATGCTGACCTGGCTCCGCCGCTTCGACGACGTGCCGACCCGGCGCTTCGCCGCCCGCATCACGCTGGCCCGCACCCGCGGTGCGCTGTCCGTACCGGACATGGCCCGGGAGGCCGCCGCCGAGCACGACGCGGCGACCGCCCGGATGTGGACGGACGCCGTGATGCGGAAGCTGGCGGCAGGGCGGGCCGGGGGGCGGTGGGCCGGGGACGCGCGGCATGAGGCGGCGGGGCGGGAGGTGGTCGAGGTGCTGCTCGGGGGCCGCCTCCCCGAGGTACGCGCCGCCGGGCTGACCGCGCTGCAGGACGCCGGCCGGGCCGAGGAGGTCGTACGGTACCTGGCCGACCGGTCCGTCCGCGTACGGGCCTGCGCCCGCCGGCTCGTCGACCGGGCCGGCGGGGACCCGCGCGAGCACTACCGCCGGCTGGTGACCGACCCGGCGGAGCCGTCCCCGTACGCGGTGTCGGGCCTCGCCGAATGCGGCGACCCGGCGGACCTCCCGCTGCTGCGGGACCTCCTCGAGCACCCCACCGGCCGGGTGCGCGCCGCAGCCGTGGCAGGGCTGCGGCGGCTGGACCCGGCCCTGGAGGACACCATGCTGCTCGCCCTGCTGGACGACCCCGCCCCGTCGGTGGTCCGCGAGGCCCGCCGCACCCTGCGGCCGGTGGTGGACCGGCTGGATCCGGCGGCCCTGTCCGCGCGCTGCAGCACGAGCCACCGCCGGCACACCCGCCGGGCGGCATTCCGCCTCCTGCGCATCCAGAACGGCCCCGCGACCCTGCAGACGGCACGGGCCCTGGCCGAGGACGGGGACCCGAGGCTCCGGTGGGCGGCGTCGATGGTGCTGTATTCGGTGGGGGAAGGGGAGTATGCGTAGGGCGGGACCCCCAAGGGCGGGACGCCCAACTCCTTGACGCCCCCCGGATACTGATCCCCATGGGAAAACTCCATGACCGAATAGACGGTCGTCTGCGCGCGTTCATCGAAGAGCAGCCGATTTTCTTCACCGCGACCGCCCCCCTCGCGGCGGACGGTCACATCAACCTGTCACCCAAGGGCCGCAAGGGGACCCTCGTCGTCATCGACGAGGAGACCCTCGCCTACCTCGACTTCGGCGGGAGCGGCGCGGAAACGATCGCGCACGTCCGTGAGAACGGCCGGATCACCCTCATGTGGTGCGCGTTCGCCGGTCCGCCGAACATCGTCCGCATCCACGGCGAGGCCGAGGCCGTCTTCCGCGACGACCCCCGCTGGGCCGAGCTCATCGGACTGTTCACCGAGGCGGACGGGCCCGGGGCGCGGGCCGTCATCGTCGTTCACGCGAAGCGGATCGCCGACGTGTGCGGGTACGCCGTCCCCTTCATGGAGTACCAGGGCGAGCGCACCCTCCATGCGGAGTTCCTCGGTCGCAAGACGGACGAGGAGTTCGCCGAGTACTGCGAGAAGAAGGACTTCATCGGGGTGAGTGTCGACGGCCTGCCTGCACTGCCTCTGCCTCTTCCTCCACGTACTGTCTGATATGTGCTGCTGCGTACCGCTCTCGTCACCGGCTCACTGATCGTCACCAGCCTGCTCCCGCACCGGCTCCCGCCGTCGCCCCTGCCCCCGCCCCTGCCGGCGCTCCTCGCCGACACGGGCGGCGGGAGCCAGCTGATCACCGCCGTCGCGCCCGCGCCCGGCTCCACCACGGGGCGGGTGACCTGGTGGGAGAACTGGGCGGGCCAGTGGTACGAGAAGGGCAGCACCGAAGCCCGCTTCGGCGCGAAGGGCCTGACGGAGGGCTCGACCCGCGTCCAGGGCACCAACACCACCCCGGCCGGCCTCTTCGAGCTCCCGTACGCCTTCGGGATCCGCCGCGCCCCGGTCGGCACGCACTACGACTACCGCCGGGTGACGAAGGATTCCTGGTGGTGCCAGGACAACGCGTCGGCGAGCTACAACCGCTGGGTGGAGCCGCTGCCCGCGGACTGCGCGCCGGGCGAGTCCGAGCACCTGGTGACGTACGAGACGCAGTACGCGCACGCCCTGGTCATCGCCTTCAACTACGACCAGCCGGTGCGCGGCCGCGGCGCGGGCATCTTCCTGCACGTCAACGGCAAGGGGGCGACGGCCGGTTGCGTCTCGGTCCCGAAGGACGCGATGCGCGACATCCTCCGCTGGGCCGACCCCCTCCACCACCCCCACATCGCCATCGGCACGGAGTCCGGGGCGCTGGCCGTCACCCGTTACTGACCTTCGCGGACCCGCCTTCCCCGCCCCTCCCCGGGTGCGATCATCCCTGAGGGAGCACCGGGGAGGTACGGGAGATGGACCACACGCGCAAGGCCCTGCTGATCGGGGTCGGTACGACTCCCGAGGCCGGCGGCCACTTCGCGTCGCTCGAGAAGCCGGTCGCCGCCGACCTGCGGGCACTGGCCTCCTCGCTGCGCGCGTCCGAGTACGAGGTGGAGGTGCTGCAGGAGGCGACCCGCAGGGACATCGCCTCCCGGATATCCGCGGCCGCCCGGGAGGTCCCCGCGGGCGGCACCCTGCTGGTGCACTTCACCGGGCACGGCGTCCGCATCGCGGACGTGGACTACCTCGTCCCGCACGATGCCGTCGCCCCGGTGGGCGTGGGCGCCGGCGGTGACGGTGACGGTGACGCCTGGGGCCGGCCGCACGTCGTCGAGAGCCTCGTGCCCGCCGACATCAGCCGCTACCTCGACGGCTGCCGGGCGGACACCGTCCTGTGGACGGTCGACGCCTGCCGCTCCCCGATGTCCGGCGACGCGGCAGCGGCCTGGCTGGGGAGCCGGATCGTCGCCGGACCGCCGACGGGCCGGTTCGCCCTGATGACGGGCTGCGCGGCCGGGCAGCTCAGCGGCCACACCGAGGACGGCAGCTTCTTCAGCCTGGGCCTCGCGGAGGCGTTACGGCCCCTGACCTCGGCGCGGACGGTGGCGGAGGTGTTCGCCACCGCGGCCGCCTGGACCGCCAAGGCGGCCCGTTCCCACGGCCTGGTCCAGCAACCCACGGTGCGCTACGGCAACGACCTGGCCCCGGAGACCGCTGCGACCGTCATCTGCTCGGGCCGGCACCTGCTCGAATCCTGGCGGTCTGCGGCCCGCGACTGCCCGCTGTGGGACCTGGTCCCGGCGGCGCAGGGCGCCGACCGCGACCGGTTCCGGACGGTGGTGGAGCAGCTGCTCGACGACAGCGCCCGTACGGTCGACCAGGCGCAGCGGCGGCTGCCGGACCCCTGGGCGGACGACGATTTCCCGGTGCGGCTGCTGGGCCGCGTACTGCCCCTGCTGCTGCCTGATGGGACGGCCCTGTCTGCGGTCGAGGCGGCGGTGCTGGTGGCGGCCCCGTTCCTGCACGAGGCGGCCTGGGCGAACCGGCTGAGCGCGGCCGAGGAGAGCCAACCGCTGCTGGTGTCCGTCCGGGAGGAGGGGGACGCGCGGCGGCGGCACTACGAGCAGGTGGCGGAGAGCCACCGGCACATCGCGCGGAAGGTCACCGACAGCCTGGTGCGCGGCTCCGACGCCGATGCGCGCAACGTCTCCCTGTGGCTGGTGCACCGGTGGATCACCGAGCAGTTCGAGACGGACGAGCACGCCATCGCCCCGGGGTTCGTGGAGCCGTTCGCCGCGGCCCTGCTCGGGGATCCGCAGACGGGCGGTGCCCGGGTCGGTGAGCTCGCCGACGCCGTGCAGGAGGTCGCCTCGGCCGTGTTGCTGGGCCCGCCGCTGGAGGACACCGGTCGGCGGGAGGTACGAGTACGGCTGGGGAAGGGCTCGCAGGCGGTCCGCGTGCGGCCGCTGGCCGTACTGCTCCACCTCGCGGCGGTCCTCTCGCTCGATGTCCGCGCCCTGCCGGACGTGGTCGCCGAGCACCTGGCGGTGCCGGACGGGGTGCTCCCGCAGGACGTCGTGGCCGCCCTGCACGATGCCGGCTGGTACCGGGAGGACGAGGCGCTGCACCTGGACGCCGTCTGCCCGCATCCGGCGATCCATGCCGCCCTGGCGGGGGCCGTGGAGCGCGCCGACGAGCTGGCATGCGCGGTCGCGGAGGCGGCACAGCGGCTGCCCGCGGCGGACGCGGAGCTGCTGGCGGGGGTGCCGGCGCGCGTCACCGACCGCCGGCTGCGGCCGCTGGAGTCGCGCGGGCGGCGGGCGTACGACGTGCCGCTGCTGCGCTTCCAGCTGGCGCAGACGGAGGTGCGGGAGCTGCTGATGGGCGAGCGGCTGTACGACGGCAAGCCGGAGCTGGCACTGCGCGAGCTGTACCAGAACGCGATGGACGCCTGCCGGTACCGGGCCATGCGCTGGCGGTACCTGCAGGGACGGGGGCAGGAGCCGCGCCCCTGGGAGGGCCGGATCTCGTTCGTGCAGGGCGAGGACGAGCGGGGGCGCTACGTCGAGTGCCGGGACACCGGCGTCGGCATGGGCGTGGAGCAGCTGAAGAGCACGTTCACCAAGGCGGGCCGCCGCTTCGAGCAGTCCCGGTCCTTCCGGCGCGAGCAGGAGGCGTGGCTGCGGCACGACCGCTCGCTGCGGCTGTACCCGAACAGCCGGTTCGGGATCGGTGTGTTCAGCTACTTCATGCTGGCCGACGAGATGACGATCGTCACCCGGCCGGTGGACCCGGACGGCACGGTGGCACCCAAGGCCCTGCTGGTGCACATCTCCAGCAGCGGAAGCCTGTTCCGCATCCAGGAGTACGACGAACCGGGCGGCGACGCGCTGCCGGACGGGGGGACACGGGTCCGGCTGCACCTGCGGGACTCGGCTGCGGGTGTGTCGTGCGTGAACGTGTTGAGGTCGTGGGTGCTGGTCAGCGAGTTCGCTTTGACTGCCGAGGACGGCCCGGGACTGTCCTACACGTGGGAACCCGGCGCGCTGAGGGGTGTCGCCGGTGCGCAGTCCTCGGTGGAGGCCGTGCCGGGCACCCTGTGGTGGGTGGAGGGCAAGGGTGCGGTGGTCTGCGACGGGGTGCGCACCAACGTGCAGCCCTTCGGCTACGTGCTGAACCTGACGGGGACCCACGCCGGGCAGCTGAGCCTGAGCCGTACCAACCTCCAGAGCTACGACCGCGGCTGGGAAGCGGAAATGTGGCGGAAGGGGGCCGCCGCCCTGGAGTCCTGGCCGGGACTGGCCATGAACTGGCTATGGAGTATCGAGAAGGAGAGTCTGGAGTGCGCCGAGCTTCTGTGGCGGTTCTTGGGGGGCAGGATGCTCCGACTACCGATCCGGGCGGACTCCGAACGGCGTGAACTGGTCTCCTTGGACCAGGTCGGCTGCTTCATGCGCGATTCCTCGGTGGGTGAACAGCCGACGGGCAGCGACAGTGGTGGACGGGTCGGCCCCTGGCGCGCGGCCGCGCTGGGACATCAGGGACGTACGGTGTGGGTGCGCAAGGCCCCGCCGGTTTCGACCGCCGGACACCCAGTTCCTGCTCCGGGATGGAGCGTCCTGTCCTCGGCCGAAGTCAGCGACTGGCGCGTCCTGCTCAATACGGCGCACAAACAGGGCAAACCCGTCTCCGACATCATCCGTGTCGTGCGTGCACTGCGCATCACCAGCCCGGCCTTCGCCGCTCCGCCGGACAGCGCGCTCACACATCCCGACTGGATTCCCGCCCTGCGTGACCGCAGCATCACACAGGGTCTGGCCGGTACGGGCACCAGGTCCTACGGCAGCGGCTACGACCTGCACGCGCACATGCATGCGCCCGATGACCTGCGCGGTCTGGTGCGCGTCTCCGCCAACACACAGGTGCCCCTGGGTGAGCTCGTGGAGCGGTGCCGGCGCTACGCCGGCATCCTCCCCGTGCCTCTGCCGGCCGTGCCGGCGCACCATGTCGAGCACATCTGCACGGCCATGGACCTCGTCATGTTGTACACCCCCGACCCGGACGACTCCTGGAGGCCGCTCACCTGGCCGTGGGAAGTGGCAAGCGTCGCCGAAAGGGTGAAGCTCGACCTTCAGGAAGTAGCGGACAACATCGCGCGTTACGCCTGGCTCGGCTGGCCTGCCTACAGCGCCGATACCGTCAGCCTGTGGCTCCGGCTGCCGCACGAACTGCGCTCCCTCCTCATCCGCTTCACCCACCACGACGCAGAAGGCCGACTGGCCCTGCCCTGGGCGGCGACCCTGTGCTTCGCCCAGGAGCATGAGGTTCCGCTCGGCGAGGCCGAGGACTACCTCGCCGCCGCGACCGAGCTGGTCGGGTTGGCCTTCGAACGGCGCTATGCCCTGAACTCCGGACACGACAGGCTGGTCCCGGACGAGGTAACGGGCTCGTTCGCCGCGATCGCACACGCCCGGGGCATCAGGTTCGAGGAGGGCGTCAGCCTCCGGGATCTCGCCTTCGCCCGTCCCGACGAGACCTCCGGGTTCGATTTGGCGCAGATCATGGACGAGCTGCGCACTGCAGGAGTGAAGGTCAGCGAAGGCGACAAGCTCGTCGAGGCCTGGGACAGGATGCGCCGGGGTGACAAGCAGGTGTTCACCGGTCGGGACCTGTCCTGGTCGGGAGCCGACTATCCGGTGCTGCCGACGGCGGACGTGCTCTTCGCGGCCGCGGTGGAACTGGAGGAGTCGCTCGGCACCACCTGGAAGACTGCCCGACGTCTGGCAGCTTCCCTGGACCTTCAGGTTCCGCCGCTCCCCAAGCCCCTGGCCGAGGCCGCTCCGGGGCTCGACGAGCGCTGGGCGCTCATCGACCGCGGCTTCACCGACGACTTCGACGGCGAGTGGCTGGAGCCTCCGCGCTGGACGCCGCTCACCGCTGTGAGGTTGATCGAATATGCCCGGGAGCGCTACCTGCCCCCGGCCGCGGCCTACCTGCGCCTCAGCCCCTTCCGGGCCCTGGGAGCCCTCCTCCCGGCCCTCGACGAGGCCATGCTCGAAGCCCTCCCGGACTCCGTGCCGTCCGTACAGGATGTGTTCGCTCTGGGCAAGGAGCACCGGGTCTCGGACCCCGATGGCCCCCGCGTCCCCCTCGACGTCGTCAGTGCCGCCGGGCGGCTCGGGGAGCCGGTCAGTACGACCTGGCGGCGCATCGCCCCGTACGTGCCGCTCGACCCCGGTCCCGCGGCCGTGATCGACTCCGTGCCAGACGTGCTCCCGCTGTGGCAGGACCTGATCGTGCTGTCCGTGCACTGCGACGGGCTGCTGCCCGCCCTGTACGGCACGGTGAGCAGCGAGCAGCTCGCGGTCGCTGCCCGGGCGGTGGGCGAGGACGCGGCGTGGGTCCGGGAGCGGCTGGCCCTCTACGCGGAGATGTTCGGGCTGAGACTTCCCGACCCGCCGCAGGAAGCAGAGAGTGATGACTGACCCCGCCCCGCACGACGTGTCCCTCGCCTACGCCGAGACCTCCCTCGGTGACGTGGCCTCCGGCGGGTTCACCACCACCCCCGCCCCCGACGGCAACTCCGCCACCCTGAGCGGTACATGTCCCCGCTGCGCCGGTGCGACCGTCACCGTGTACCGCTACGGGATGCCCGGGCTGGGGACCAAGGGGCTGCGCAGCTGGCTCGGTGGGGCTCGGAGCCGTCCCGCCGACGCCGATCAGGCCGTGGCCTCCGAGGTGCACTTCTGTGAGTGCGGGCATGCCCATCCCGGGCTGCCCGCCGAGGCCGTTTTCATCGGGTGCGGGGCCAGTTGGCGGATCGGGGCAGCCCCGTGAGCGGCAGCGGCAGCAGCCGGTCCGACCGCCGTTGGGCCGAGCTGGCGCGGGAGTTGGAGTTCCAGCAGATCGGGCCGCTACGTCGGCAGGCCGAGGGGTGGCGGACCGGGCTCACCGGGATCACCGGGCTGTTGGCCGTGTTGACCGTGGTCAAGGGGCCGGACTCCCTCACGGGTGCCGGGCCGGCCGTGCGGGTGGCCGCGACGGCGATGGTGGTGGCGGCGTACGTGCTGCTGCTGGTCGGGCTGCTGCTCGCGGCGCGCGCGGCGCACGGGCGGCCCGGCGAGGACATCCTGCTGGCGGGGCAGGCACTGCGCCGCTGGACCGAGCGCGAGGTCGTACGGGTCACCCGGTCGCTGCGCTGGGCGGCGGTGTGCTGTGTGGCCGGGGTGGCGCTGGCGGCCGGGGCCCTGGTGGTGCTGTGGACCCTGTCGGAGCCGCCGGCCCGGAACCTGGTGCGGGTGACAACCGATTCGGCGGAGGTGTGCGGGGAGCTCGTGCGCGTCGGGCCGCAGGAGGTGGTGGTCACGTCCGGCAAGGGGGCGGTGAAGACCCGGCATGCGCTGCCGGTGGGGCGGCTGGTGAGTGCCGTGCCCGTGCAGGCCTGCGAGTGACCGGCTACGGGTAACCGGCTACGGGCAGCGCGATCCGCGGATCCCGCTGCCCGGCCTCCCGTCGGCGGGATCCGTCAGGTTTCCTTCTGGGCCAGGCGCAGCAGGTGGTCGGCCAGGGCCTGGCCGCCCTTGGGGTCGCGGCTGATCAGCATCAGCGTGTCGTCGCCGGCGATGGTGCCGAGGACGGAGTGCAGTTCGGCCTGGTCGATGGCGGAGGCGAGGAACTGAGCCGCGCCCGGCGGGGTGCGCAGGACGACGAGGTTCGCCGAGGCCTCCGCCGAGATCAGCAGTTCGCCGGAGAGGCGCCGCATGCGCTCCTCCTTGGCGGACTCGCCGAGCGGGGCCTGCGGGGTGCGGAAGCCGCCCTCGCTGGGTACCGCGTAGATGAGTTCGCCGCCGGTGTTGCGGATCTTCACCGCGCCGAGCTCGTCGAGGTCGCGGGAGAGCGTCGCCTGGGTGACGCTCAGCCCGTCGTCGGCGAGCAGCTTGGCCAGCTGGCTCTGGGAGCGGACCGGCTGCCGGTTGAGGATGTCCACGATCCGGCGGTGGCGTGCGGTGCGGGTCTGGGGAACGGCGGGTCCGGCCCCGGGTTCCGCCGCCTGGGGAGACCCCCAGCGCTCGTTGTCCTGCGCCTGGCTCATCGTCTTCTCATTCCCCGGTTCGTCCGTCCCCGTTGGCTGCGTCGAGGATGCCGGGCAGTGCCTGGACGAACGCGTCCGCCTCGGCCTCGGTGAGCACGTACGGGGGCATGAGCCGTACGACGTCGGGGGCGGGCGCGTTGACCAGGAAGCCGGCGTCCTGGGCCGCCTGCTGCACCTGCGGTGCGTACGGCCCGGTCAGCACGATACCCAGGAGAAGGCCCTCCCCACGGACATGGGAGACCAGAGGGTGCCCGGTGGCCTCGATTCCGGAGCGCAGCCGCTCGCCGCGCTCCTTGACCCGGTCGAGCAGGCCGTCGGCGGCGATGGTGTCGATGACGGCGAGTCCGGCGGCGCAGGCGACGGGGTTGCCGCCGAAGGTGGTGCCGTGCTGGCCGGGCTGGAGGAGGTCGGCGGCGGGGCCGAAGGCGGCCACGGCGCCGATCGGCAGGCCGCCGCCGAGGCCCTTCGCGAGCGTGACGAGGTCGGGGTCGACGCCCTCGTGGGCCTGGTGCTCGAACCAGTGGCCGCACCGCCCGATGCCGGTCTGGACCTCGTCCAGGACGAGGAGGGTGCCGGTGGCCCGGGTGATCTCGCGGGCGGCCTTGAGGTAGCCGGCGGGCGGGACGACGACGCCGTTCTCGCCCTGGACCGGCTCGATGACGACGAGGGCGGTCTCCTCGGTGACGGCGGCGCGCAGGGCGTCGACGTCACCGTACGGGACGTGCGTGACGTCGCCGGGCAGCGGGAGGAAGGGTCCCTGCTTCTTGGGCTGGCCGGTGAGGGCGAGGGCGCCCATGGTGCGGCCGTGGAAGCCGCCGTCGGTGGCGACCATGTGGGTCCGCCCGGTCAGCCGGCCGATCTTGAAGGCGGCTTCGATGGCCTCGGCTCCGGAGTTGCAGAAGAAAATCCGGCCGGGGCGGCCGAAGAGCTGCAGCAGCCGCTCGCCGAGCGCGAGGACGGGCTCGGAGGCGTAGAGGTTGGAGACGTGGCCGAGGGTGGAGATCTGGCCGGTCACGGCGGCGACGATCGCGGGGTGGGCGTGGCCGAGGGCGTTGACGGCGATGCCGCCGACGAAGTCGGTGTACTGCTTGCCGTCGGCGTCCCAGACCCGGGCGCCTTCGCCGCGTACGAGGGCCACTGCGGGCGTGCCGTAGTTGTTGGTCAGTGCGCCCTGCCAGCGGGCGGCGTACGTCTCGTTGCCGGTGTTGCCGGTGTCGCCAGTGTGGTGCGTGGTGCTGTCGGTGTCTGTCACTGCTGTTCCCCTCCCTGTGCGTCGGGCACGACCATCGTGCCGATGCCCTCGTCCGTGAAGATCTCCAGCAGGATCGAGTGCGGGACGCGCCCGTCGATCACGCGGGCGGTGCTGACGCCGCCGCGGACGGCGTGCAGGCAGCCCTGCATCTTGGGCACCATGCCGCTGGACAGGTCGGGCAGCAGCTTCTCCAGCTCGCTGACCGTGAGGCGGCTGATGACCTCGTCGCTGTTCGGCCAGTCCGCGTACAGGCCCTCGACGTCGGTGAGGACCATCAGCGTCTCGGCGCCGAGGGCGGCGGCCAGCGCCGCCGCGGCGGTGTCGGCGTTGACGTTGTAGACGTGTCCGTCGTCGGCGCTGCGGGCGATGGAGGAGATGACCGGGATCCGGCCGTCCGCCAGCAGGGCCTCGATGGCCCCGGTGTCGATGGCGGTGATCTCGCCCACCCGGCCGATGTCGACGAGCTCGCCGTCGATCTGCGGGGTGTGCTTGGTGGCGGTGATGGTGTGGGCGTCCTCGCCGGTCAGGCCGACGGCGAGCGGCCCGTGCTGGTTGAGCAGGCCGACCAGCTCGCGCTGGACCTGGCCCGCCAGGACCATGCGGACGACGTCCATGGCCTCCGGGGTGGTGACCCGCAGGCCGGCCTTGAACTCGCTGACCAGGCCGTGCTTGTCGAGCTGGGCGTTGATCTGGGGACCGCCGCCGTGGACCACGACCGGCTTGAGGCCGGCCTGGCGCAGGAAGACGACGTCCTGGGCGAACGCGGCCTTGAGGGCGTCGTCGACCATGGCGTTGCCGCCGAACTTGATGACGACGGTCTTGCCGTTGTGCCGCGTGAGCCAGGGCAGCGCCTCGATGAGGATCTGCGCCTTGGGCAGGGCGGTGTGCTTGCGGGCGGGGACGTGGTCGCTCATGACGCGTACGCGCTGTTCTCGTGGACGTATTCGGCGGTGAGGTCGTTGGCCCAGATCACGGCGGATTCGGTGCCGCTGACCAGGTCGGCGGTGATGCGGACCTCGCGGTCCTTCATGGAGACCAGGTCGCGGTCCTCGCCGACGGCGCCGTTCTTGCAGACCCAGACGCCGTTGATCGCGACGTTGAGCCGGTCCGGGTCGAAGGCGGCCCGGGTGGTGCCGATGGCGGAGAGCACCCGGCCCCAGTTGGGGTCCTCGCCGTGGATCGCGCACTTGAGGAGGTTGTTGCGGGCGATGGACCGGCCGACCTCGACCGCGTCCTGCTCGGTGGCCGCGCCGATGACCTCGATGCGGATGTCCTTGGTGGAGCCCTCGGCGTCGCCGATCAGCTGCCGGGCGAGGTCGTCGCAGACGGTGCGGACGGCCTCGGCGAAGGCCTCGTACGCCGGGACCAGGCCCGACGCACCGGAGGCGAGCAGCAGCACGGTGTCGTTGGTGGACATGCAGCCGTCGGAGTCGACGCGGTCGAAGGTGGTGCGGGTGGCGGAGCGCAGCGCCTTGTCGAGGGTGGCGCTGTCGAGGTCGGCGTCGGTGGTGAGGACGACGAGCATGGTGGCGAGGCCGGGGGCGAGCATGCCGGCGCCCTTGGCCATGCCGCCGACGGTCCAGCCGTCCTGGCTGACCGCGGCGGTCTTGTGGACGGTGTCGGTGGTCTTGATGGCGATGGCGGCGGCCTCGCCGCCGTCCTCGCTGAGCGCGGCGACGGCGGTGTCGACGCCGGGCAGCAGCTTGTCCATGGGGAGCAGGACGCCGATCAGGCCGGTGGAGGCGACGGCGACCTCGCCGGCGTTGTGCTCGCCGCCGAGGGCCTCGGCGACCTTCTCGGCGGTGGCGTGGGTGTCCTGGAACCCGCGGGGGCCGGTGCAGGCGTTGGCGCCGCCGGAGTTGAGGACGACCGCGCTCACGGCGCCGCCGCGCAGGACCTGCTCGGACCACAGGACGGGGGCGGCCTTGACGCGGTTGGAGGTGAAGACGCCCGCTGCGGCCAGGCTGGGCCCGTTGTTGACCACGAGGGCCAGGTCCGGGTTGCCGTTGTCCTTGATTCCCGCGGCGATGCCCGCCGCGGTGAACCCCTGTGCTGCCGTGACGCTCACGGTGCGACTCCGATCGAGGAAAGCCCGAGGGTCTCGGGGAGACCCAGGGCGATGTTCATGCTCTGCACCGCGCCACCGGCGGTGCCCTTGGTGAGGTTGTCGATGGCGCTGATCGCGATGATCCGCTGCGCCGCCTCGTCGTGGGCGACCTGGATCTGAACGGCGTTGGAACCGTGGACGGAGGCGGTCGCGGGCCACTGGCCCTCGGGCAGGACGTGGACGAACGGCTCCTCCGCGTACGCCTTTTCGTACGCGGCGCGCACCGCCTCCGCGGTGGTGCCGGGCAGAGCCTTGGCCGAGCAGGTGGCGAGGATGCCGCGCGGCATGGGAACCAGGGTCGGGGTGAAGGAGACGCAGACGCGCTGCCCGGCGATCGGGGAGAGGTTCTGGACCATCTCGGGGGTGTGCCGGTGCACGCCGCCCACCCCGTACGGGCTCACGTTGCCCATGACCTCGGAGCCGAGCAGGTGCGGCTTGAGGGCCTTGCCGGCGCCGGAGGTGCCGGTGGCGGCGACGATGACGGCCTCGGGCTCGGCGAGCCGGGCCGCGTACGCCGGGTAGAGCGCGAGCGAGACCGCGGTGGGGAAGCACCCGGGGACCGCGATGCGCTTGGACCCCTCCAGCGCGGCGCGGCCTCCGGGCAGCTCGGGCAGCCCGTAGGGCCAGGTGCCGGCGTGGGGGGCTCCGTAGAACGCGTCCCAGTCGGCGGAGTCCTTCAGCCGGTGGTCGGCGCCCATGTCGACGACGAGGACCTCGTCGCCGAGCTCGGCGGCGACGGCCGCGGACTGCCCGTGGGGCAGGGCGAGGAAGACGACGTCGTGGCCGGCGAGGGCCTCGGGCGTCGTCGCCTCCAGGGTCCGGCCGGCGAGCGGCAGGAGGTGCGGCTGGAGGGAGCCGAGGAGCTGTCCGGCGTTGGAGTGCCCGGTCAGCGCGCCGATCTCCACTTCGGGGTGGGCCAGGAGCAGGCGCAGGAGTTCTCCGCCTGCGTATCCGCTCGCTCCGGCCACCGCTACACGTACCACCATCGGACCCTCCTCTTCGATGGCATGACTATACGTATCGCCGCAGTTTTATGCAATCGGTTGGGTGATGGGGTGCCGTACCCATACGTTCGGCTCGACGTACGCCGCATAGCCCTGCTCGGGGTCGCAGTGGACCGGGGTCAGCGCGCCGGGGACGTGTACCGGGCCCGCGGTGTCGAAGGGCAGGCCCGTCCAGCCGCGCCAGTCGGCGAGCGAGCCGGTGATCGTCATCGACAGCGGGGCCACCGAGTCGATCACCCCGCCCGCGCGGACGTGGACCCGCAGCCAGGGGTCGTGCGGCAGGCCGTCCTCGCGGGTGCGGTACGCGTACTCCTGGATCGGGGTGTCCGGCTCGGCCGGCTTGCCGCTGGGGCGGACCGGGGCGACGACCTCGGCGAAGCCGCGCTCCCGGGCGTTGTCCCGCATCGCGGCCAGCATCAGCCCGGACAGGCCCTCGCCCTGGCGGGCGGTGTCGACGCTGATCTCGATCGCGCTGACCGTGTCGGGCGCGATGCCGCGCCGCAGGTCGGAGAAGGCCCACATCAGGACCTGGTCCCAGCCGCGGGCGGGCAGCACCCCGTCCCGGCCGGGCGCGTGCTGGGCGAAGGGGACGCTGAAGCCGCGGGCCACCACGGTGTCGCCCTCGGTGGCGATCAGGACGTACTCCGGCAGCTCGGCGACCATCCGGGGGTAGAGCAGCCAGGCCAGCGAGTCGTGCTGGGAGAAGGCGGGCCAGGAGTCGGCCATGTCCCACAGGCGGCCGGCGAGTTCGGGGCGCTGCGCGATGGTGGTGATCTTCAGTGCGGTCATGACCGCAGGTTAGGGCGGTGGAGGGGCGCGCTCCAGCGGTTTAGGGCGGACTCTGGGCCGGGGCCTGGAGGGAGAGGTGCCAGCGGCCCGACCAGCCGGTCAGGGTGACCGTGGACAGCGGACGGACGTCGACGTTCCAGTACGTCTGGGGGGCGGCCTGCAGGGCGTACACCAGGGCCGCCCGGATGACCGAGGGCTCGGCGACGGCGACGATGGCGCCGCCGTCGTCCGCGGGCCGGGTGTCGAGCCAGCCGCCGATGCGGGCGATGAAGGCGAGGAGGGATTCACCGCCGTGCGGGGTGGCGAGCGGGTCGGCGAGCCAGAGCTCGACCGCCCGCGGTTCGCGGGCCGCCACCTCGGCCAGGGTCAGGCCCCGCCAGCGGCCCATGTCGCACTCGCGCAGCGCGGGCTGGGCGAGCGGGGCGTAGCCGAGGGCCCGGCCGGTGGCCCGGCTGCGCGGGCCGGGCGAGCAGTAGCGCAGTGCGGCGGCGCCCAGGGGGACGAGGCCGTGCGCCGCGGACTCCAGGGCGCGCCAGCCGGCCGGGGCCGGCGGGCGGTCGTCGTCGAAGCGCTCGGCGAGCAGGGAGCATCCACGGGCTGCGGCGACGAGCGAAACCCGAACGTTCATGCGGCGATGGTGGGCCGCATGCCGCACGGGGTCAAGCGTGCGGACCGAGTCCGCTGCGCAGCCGCTGGACGGCCTCGCCGAGCTCCACCGCGCCGGAGACCCCGGCGAAGCCGATGCGCACGTACGCGGCCGGCGGCTCGGCGCAGAAGTACGGGCGGCCCGGGGCGACCGCGACGCCGGAGCGCAGGGCGGCCGCGGTGAAGTCGGTGTCGTCGGCCCCGTCGGCCAGTTGCACCCACAGCTGGTAGCCACCGCTGGGCAGATGGGGCAGCCGCAGGGCCGGCAGGCCGCGGCGCAGGGCGCCGGCCAGCACGTCGCGGCGGTGGCGCAGTTCTGCGGCGACGGTGCGCAGGTGGCGCGGCCAGGCGGGGGCGCCGACCAGTTCGAGCGCGGCCTCCTGCAGCGGGCGGGGCACGAAGAAGCTGTCGACGACCTGGATGGCGCGCAGCCGGTCGAGGACCGGGCCGCGGGCGGCGAGCGCGCCCACGCGCAGGCTGGGCGAGGTGGCCTTGGTCAGGGAGCGGACGTGCACGACGACCCCGTCGTGGTCCTCGGCGGCCAGGGTCGCGGGCAGTGGCCCGGCGTCCTCGTGGGCGAGGGCGCGGGCGTAGTCGTCCTCGATGACGAAGGCACCGGCGGCGCGCGCGATCCGCAGCACCTCGGTCCGCCGGGCCGGGGCGAGGACGGCGCCGGTCGGGTTCTGGAACAGCGGCTGGCATACGAACACCCGCGCGCCGGTGGCGTCGAAGGCGGCGGCCAGCAGCTCCGGCCGGACCCCCTCGGCGTCAACCGGGACCGGCACGGGCCGGCAGCCGGAGGCGCGGGCGATGGCCAGCAGCCCGGGGTAGGTCGGGGACTCGACCAGGACCGGCGCCCCGGGCGGGGCCAGGGCGCGCAGGGCGGTGGTCAGGGCGCTCTGCCCGCCCGCGGCGACCAGCACGTCGGCGGCGGTGACGGAGCCGCCGATCTCGCGGGCGAACCAGTCGCGCAGCTCGGTCAGGCCCTCCATGGGCGGCCGGCCCCAGGCCCCGGGGCGCCGGCCGGCCCGGGCCAGGGCAGCGGCCATGGCCCGCTCGGGCTGGAGCGAGGGGTGCAGGTAGCCGCCGTTGAGCTCGATGACGCCGGGCGGCGGGGCGGCGAGGGACTGCAGCACCCCGGAGGCGTCCACGGAGCGGGGCACCACCTCGCCGGCGCCCTCCGCGCTGAGGGCGACCTCCTGCCAGGAGGTGTCGCCGGGCACGGCCTCCGCGGTGCGCGGGCGGGCCCGGTACGCGCCGGCGCCGGGCCGGGTGACCACGAGGCCCTCGGCGGCGAGCTGGGCCAGGGCGCGGGAGACGGTGACGGGGCTGACCCGGTAGCGCTCGACGAGGGCCCGGCTCGACGGCAGCTTTCCACCGATGGAGTAGCGGTTCAGTTCCGACCTCAGCGAAGCCGCCAGTTCCGCGACACTGCTACGCTCTTGCATGACAGCACAGAATAGCGCTACCGGATCCACCACGATAGCGGTCGCCCCCGGTGAGGGCGCCGGAACCGCCCTCCCGGCCGACGTGGGGACCGAACGGCCCGCCGACGCCGGAGCGGCGGGCTCCGTCGACGCCGGAGCCGGAGCCGCGTGCTCCGCCGGCCGCGGCCGCATCGGCAGCGCCCTCGGCGGCGGCACCGCGCTCGCCTTCGCCGGCGTCGTCGCGTTCTCGCTGACCTTCCCCTCCACCGCCTGGGGCCTGCACAGCTTCGGCCCCTGGTCGTTCGTCGCCGTGCGCAGTGTGCTCGCCGCCCTGATCGCGGGTGCCTTCCTGCTCGCCGGACACGTCGCGCTGCCGGCCCGCGAGCACTGGGCGGGCCTGGCCGTGGTGGCCCTCGGCGTGGTCGTCGGCTTCCCGCTGCTCACCACCCTGGCGCTGACCACTTCCACCACCTCGCACGCCGCCGTCGTGGTCGGCCTGCTGCCGCTCACCACCGCCGCCGTCTCCGCGCTGCGCACCGGGGTCCGGCCCTCGCGCCGGTTCTGGTGCGCCGCCGTGGCCGGCGCGGCCGTCGTCCTCGGCTTCACGCTGGCGCAGAGCGGCGGCGCCCTGTCGCTCGGCGACCTCTACCTCTTCGGGGCCCTGCTGGTCTGCGCGGCCGGGTACACCGAGGGCGGGCGGCTCGCCCGTACGCTGCCCGGCTGGCAGGTCATCGGCTGGGCGCTGGTGCTGTGCCTGCCGCTGGGCCTGGCCGGTTCAGCGGTGGGGCTCGCGTACGAGCCGGTGCAGCTGACCGGGCAGGGCATCGCCGGCCTGGTGTGGGCGGCGGCGGGCTCGTCGTTCCTCGGCCTGTACGTCTGGTACCGGGGCATGGCGGAGATCGGCGCCCCGCGCGCCAGCCAGCTCCAGCTCGCGCAACCGCTGCTGACGCTCGTGTGGTCGGTGGGGCTGCTGGGCGAGCACCTGACACCGGCCGCCCCGCTGGCCGCCTGTGGCGTGCTGATCTGCATCGCCATCACACAGCGGGCTTAATCCGGACGAATCGCCGTAAACTGCTGTCACCGGATCCAGACCGCCTCCGAGGAGGTCCACACATGCACGCAACCGAGGGCGACCAGCTGGTGCAGCACGGCAGAGTCGTGGGGCAGCACGACAAGGTCGGCGAGATCACTCAGGTACTGGGCGAGAACGGCACCCCTCCCTACCGGGTCCGTTTCTCGGACGGCCACGAGGCAGTCATGTCTCCGGGCCCCGACTGCGTGGTGAGGCACCCGGCGGAGCCCGGCCACTGACTCATCGCTTCATCCACCGCTTCACCGCGCGGCCATCACGTCACCGCGGCGGCAACGCCGTCGGGTAATGGTCGGCAACCACCCGGGCCATTGCTCCGTTGGGGTCCGCGGCCACCTGCTTCGCCGAGAAGTAGACGTGGCCGCGGACCTCGGCGCATCCGCGGGCGAAGGCCACGTGCCGGGACAGCTCGGCCGGGTCGCGCCAGGCCGGCTCGGGGCTGTTGCGGTCGCACCGGTACAGCGCCTCCCCCACGTACAGGTCCACGCCGGTGCCCGCCACCGTCTGCGCCCACCAGGGGACGACCTTCGCGTAGTCGGCGGCCGGATGGCCGATGTGCCAGTACGCCTGCGGCACGACGTAGTCGATCCAGCCCTCCTTCACCCATGTGCGCGTATCGGCGTACAGGTCGTCGTACGTGCCCACGCCGGCCCGCGTGTCCGAGCCGAGCGGATCGCGGTCCTTGTTGCGCCAGACCGCGAAGGGGCTGATGCCGAACCGGGCCGCCGGCCGGACCTGCCGCACGCGGGCGGACATCTCGCGGACCAGGGTGTCGGTGTTGTACCGGCGCCAGTCGGCGCGCGAGGCGAAACCGGCGCCGTGGCGCTCGAAGGCCTCGTCGTCGTCGAACTCCTCGCCCTCGACGGGGTACGGGTAGAAGTAGTCGTCCCAGTGCACCCCGTCCACCGCGTAGCGGGAGACCGCGTCGAGCATGGCCTCCTGCACGAACGCCCGCACCTCCGGCAGCCCCGGGTTGTAGTACAGCTTGCCGCCGTAGGCGACCGTCCAGCCGGGGTTGCGCCGGGCCGGGTGCGAGGGCGCGAGCGCCATGGGATCGCCGTGGTCGTTGGCGATCCGGTACGGGTTGAACCAGGCGTGCAGTTCCAGCCCCCGGGCGCGGGCTTCGGCGACCGCGGTACCGAGCGGGTCCCAGCCGGGGTCCCGGCCCTGCTCCCCCGTCAGCCACTGCGACCAGGGCTCGCGGGCGCCGGGCCACATCGCGTCGGCGGTCGGCCGGACCTGGAGGACCACGGCGTTGAGCCGGCGCTGCACGGCGGCGTCGAGGAGGGCGAGCAGCTCGGCGCGCTGCTCGCCGGGGTCCAGGCCGGTCTCGGAGGGCCAGTCGGTGTTCCCCACCGTGGCGATCCACATGCCGCGGAACTCGGCGGCGCCGGCGGCCTTGCGCCCGCGGCCCGGCCGCCGCCCCTCCGCCCGGGCCGGATCCACCGCCCCCGTCGCACCCGTCCCGCGCGCCGCCCCAGTTGCCCCCGTCGCACCCGCCGGGCCCGCGGCCGTGGCGGCCAGCGCCCCCGCGGCTCCGGCCAGTAGGCCCCGTCGTCCGATGTGCGCCATGTGACGGCTCCGTTCCGTAGCGTGACATTGCGGTGCGTGGGGTCAGCATGCCCGCCCCGGCCCCGCATCAACGCCAGGGTCGGGGGTAACGTCGTGGGGCGTGGCGGGCGCCGGAACGCAGTTACCACTGCTCCAAACGGGGGACCCGCCAACGGATGAGCAGCGAAAGGCACGAAGTGACTGACCTCCCTTCCGACATCACCCGAGTCGGCGTAGTGGGCTGTGGCCAGATGGGTGCGGGCATCGCCGAGGTGTGCGCCCGCAGCGGTCTTGAGGTGAAGGTCGCCGAGACCACCGGCGAGGCTCTGGAGATCGGGCGGACGCGGCTGCACAACTCCCTGACCAAGGCCGCCGAGCGCGGCAAGATCAGCGAGGAGGAGCGGGACGCCACCCTGGCCCGGCTCACCTTCACCACCGATCTCGGCGAGTTCGCCGACCGCGACCTCGTCATCGAGGCGGTCGTCGAGAACGAGCAGGTCAAGACGGAGATCTTCCAGGTCCTGGACCAGGTGATCACCCGCCCCGACGCGATCCTCGCCTCGAACACCTCTTCGATCCCGCTGGTCAAGCTGGCCGTCGCGACCTCGCGGCCCGACCAGGTCATCGGCATCCACTTCTTCAACCCGGCCCCGGTGCAGAAGCTCGTCGAGCTGATCCCGGCACTGACCACGGGCGAGGAGACCATCAAGCGGTCCGAGGCCTTGGTGCAGAACGTGCTCGGCAAGCACGCGATCCGCGCCCAGGACCGGTCGGGCTTCGTGGTCAACGCCCTCCTCGTCCCCTACCTGCTCTCCGCGATCCGGATGTTCGAGTCCGGCATCGCGAGCCGCGAGGACATCGACAACGGCATGGAGTTCGGCTGCGCCCACCCCATGGGCCCGCTGAAGCTCTCCGACCTCATCGGCCTCGACACGATCGCCTCGATCGCCGACTCGATGTACGCGGAGTTCAAGGAGCCGCTGTACGCCGCTCCCCCGCTGCTCCAGCGGATGGTCGACGCGGGCCGCCTCGGCCGCAAGACCGGCTCGGGCTTCTACCCGTACGGCTGAGCGGCCGGCCCGGCTGTGATGTGAGAAGGACCTCGGTCGCCCTGGAGGCGGCCGAGGTGCGGCTAGGGTCCCTCCGTGAAGAACGGAATGCCCCCCTCCGCTCCGCCCTCGTCCACCGGTGCCCCGGACGTCCCTCCGGCCCCCGACCCGGCCGTGCCCCCGGCCCCGACCGCCGCGCCGGGCTCCCGGCTCGGCTGGCTCGACGCGCTGCGCGGCCTCGCCGCCCTGGTCGTGGTGATGCAGCACTTCGGCGTGCTGAGGATGCTGCCGCACGGGGAGTTCATACGGCGCAACTTCGACATGGGCCTCTTCGGGGTCATGCTGTTCTTCATCGTCAGCGGCTACATCATCCCGGCCTCGCTCGAGCGCCGCGGCGACGTCCGGGGGTTCTGGATCGGGCGGATCTTCCGGATCCACCCGGCCCTGATCGTCACCCTGGCCGTCTCGATCATGATGCTGCCGGACGGCGACGGCTCGGTCCGCCTCCTGCGCACCGGCGACGACCTGACCTCACTGATAGCCAACGGCCTGCTGCTCCCGGACTTCCTGGGCATCCCCAACGGCATGAACGTCACCTGGACGCTCTGCTACGAGATGGTCTTCTACTTCTTCGTCACCGCCCTGTTCACCCGCGGCCTGCACCGGCACAGCGCCCCCCTCGCGGTCGGCTGCGCCGCCCTCGCCCTGACGGTCGGCACGGCCGTCGGGGAGCACCTCCTGACGCCCGACCCCGGCTCGGTGCGGCCGCTGCTGCTGATCGTCACCCCGGTCGCGCTCGCGGGCTTCGCCGGTGTGCTCAGCGGACGGCCGGGGCCGACCAGGGCGGGCGCCGTGCTGCTCGGCGGGCTCGGCCTGGTGCTGGTCACGCTGAACAGCAGGGCGCCCTGGTTCGAGACCTGGACGATCTTCGCGACCATGTTCGCCGGGACGGCGGTGTACCGGGCGCAGCACGCCCGGCGGGGCAGCACCCCGTCCCTGGGCGCCATCGGGTTCGTGGTCGTCGCGGGCACGCTGGTCGGGTGGCTGTACAACCGGGGCGGCTTCGAGAACCACACGTGGACCACGGGCTGGCAGTCCTGGTCGTTCGCGTACCTGGCCGCCTGGATCGTCTTCGGGATCGGCTTCCTGCTCCGGGGGCGCCGCTTCCCGCGGGTGCTGACCTGGCTCGGCGCGATCAGCTTCTCCCTGTACCTGCTGCACTTCCCGCTGCTGCGCACGATCGGACACCTGGTGGGAGTGCCGCCGCTGCCGTCTTCGACGCTCGGCAAGTTCGTCTGGACCGGGCTGTTCTTCACCGTCGCGCTGGCGGCGAGCCACCTGATGTACCGCCTGGTCGAGCTGCCGATGCAGAACCTCGGCCGCCGTGTCCAGCGGGCGGCGGCCCGCCGCCGCCCGACCGCCCCGGCCGCACCGGCCGCACCGGCTGCTCCTGCCGGGCCGGTTCCTGCCCCGCGGGCTGCCCGGGAGGAACCGGCCCGGGCGGGCGCCACCGCGCGGGACGGCGGCTAGCCGCGTTTCCCCTGGTCAGGGGCCCAAGATTCCCAAGCTCAGAGCGCGGGTTCGATTCCCGTCACCGGCTCCACGCAAAAGCCCCGGGCCGTCGGCCCTGGACTTCTTTGTTGTCCGGCCGGTCTTGGCGGACCGGACGGTGGGCCTTGCTATTGCAGCGGGAACGGGAGGGCGGTGCCGACCTGCACCGCTCCGGTGAGGGCCAGCAGCAGCGCCAGTACGACCCCCGGCCACACCCGCGTGCCGCGGGCGAGCGTGTCCGGCACGTCCACGGGGCCGGTGCCCGCCGAAGTCGTCGACGGCACCCGCCGCCCTGCGACCAGGCCGGGCAGGCGACCGGCAAGCGCCGCGACCGGTCGGGGCAGCCGTCCGGCGAGGGCACCGACCAGGGCGGCGGGGACGACGGCCACAACGCCCTGTCCGACGAACGCTCCCGCGAAGTCCTGGAACGAGGACCAGTCGAACGCTTCATCCCGGAAGAGCACGCCGACCAGTTGCCAGGCCCAATACACGGTCACCGCCGCCGTCCCGGCCAGACAGCCCGAGGCCAGGCCGATCAGGCCTGCCGCCGCGGACCCCCGTGCGGCGGTGGCCCACGACGCCATCACGGCGGCCGCGACCTGCACGGTGACCAGCATCGACATGAGCTGCAGGTCCACCTGCTGTTCGTCGAGCGGCCGGAGCCGGGGCAGCAGCACGTCCGACCAGGACTGGAACGGGGGCAGCTGCGTGAGGACGACCACCGCGGCCGCCACGGCGGCGGCCAGCACCAGGCGCCGGCCGTGCCGGGGCTCGGCCGGCCGCTGCCACGGGCCCGTCGCGGTCTCGGCGGACGGTGTTGACGGCGCCCACAGGCCCAGCACGACGAACGCGGCCAGCAGCAGCGCGGAGCAGGCCAGCAGGCCCGGAGTTCCGAAGAGGACCAGCTGGTAGTACCCGAAGCTGAGGAGCCGCGGCACGGACATCTGGCTGCTGTGCAGGCTGCGCCAGTACGTGAGCAGGGCCGCGAACCCCGGTGCGGTCACCAGCGCCAGCAGGATCGCTCCCGTCGGGCCCGCGGAGGGGCGTCCGGCCCGCCACAGCGCCGCGGCCGCGGCGGCGGCGCGGAACAGGAGGACCAGCCCTCCGGTCAGGACGCCCACCAGGAGCAGCCCGTGCGACGGCGAGACGGCCATGACGTCGTCCCAGGAGAGGTCGAGCGTGGGCAGGTCCCAGGCGGCGGCCTGGCCGGCCAGCAACCCCGCCGTCGCCGCGAGGGCCGGCCACAGGCCCCGCGGCGGCCGCCCGCCGAACCGGGCGGCCCGGGCGGTCGCCCGTAGGGCCCACGAGGCGAGCGCGCCGCAGAAGAGGATCCCGAGCACGAGGGCCGCGACCGCGGTCGGCCAGAACGCCTCGTCGGTCACCCGCCGCACGGTCGACTCGAGCCCGGCGAAGGCGAGGCCGACCGCGAAGGCGGCGATGAGGGCATCGGGCACGTCGTACCGCGACAGCCGTGCCGGGTCGTGGACGACCGCGATACGAAGCGCCTTCGGCGGGTGCCAGCTCGCTGCCGCGAGGAACCGGGCCCAGTACCGGAGGAGGCCGGTCGGCTTCGGCTTGCCGGCGAGCGTTTCCAAGGCATCGACCAGGGCACCGCGGTCGTGCGCGGCCGAAGCAAGGTCGGCCTGGTGCTCGCGGGAACGCATCACCGAGCGGACGGCCAAGTAGACGACCAACAGGAGTGCCGCGGCAGCGGGCAGCACGTGGAGCAGGGTGAACGTCAGCCACCATCCGTCCAGTTGCGCCGCCTTGCCGGCCGCCTGGAGCAGCACGGGCAGCACCACGAGGAACGGGAAGACCCACCAGGCGGACACCACCATCCGGGTCAGGTGCACCTCGCCGCCGCGCAGATGGGCCAGCTCGTGCCGGATCACCGCGCGGACGAGCGCGGGTCTGGTTCTGAAGACCCGCCCCGCCAGACCCCCGTCGACGTAGACCGTATGGCGGCCGAGGCGGCCGTCGGCCACCGCGGACGCGGTGATCCGGTCGCGAATCCTGAGTTCGGGGACGGGAACCCCCATCTGCTCGGCAAGACCTGGCAGTTCGACCCCGATCGCCACGTGGAGGTGGTCGGTCGCGGGCGCGACCCTCGTGCGCCGGCGGCGCCACGCCGGGTACAGGAGGTACAGCACCGTCGACAAAAGGAACAGCAGGCCGACGGCACCCAGCTCCCACAGCACGGCGAACCGGGCGACGCGCACGTCGCACCCGTCCGGCATGGGGTACGGAAGATCCGGGTACCGAGCGGCGCAGTCGCTCACGGTGGGCAGGAGCCCGGAACCGAATTCGGCGAACCACTGGTAGTAGGGGACCGCGGAGACCATCAGCGTGCCGAAGAAGAGCACGAACCTGGACGTGGTGCCAACGAGCTCGGCGTCAGACGGAGCGGGCAGCGGGCCCGCCTCCGCTCGCCGGGGCGCGGTCACAGATCGCCGAGCAGGGATCCCAAGCGGTCGGCCGCGGCCGCGGCCTCGCGAGCCGGCCTGCCGTGGGCGACGAGGCGCTGGGTCAGGTCCGCCTGCGCCCAGAGGATCTCCTCCGGACTATAGACGGCAACACGCTCGGAGGGGTGAGCGGCCGGCACCGCGGCACGGCGGCGGGCCCGGCGTGCGCGCAGGCGGCCCCACACGCTGAGGGCTCCCTCCTTGGCGGCGCCCGCGGCCAGGTCGTTCAACACCGCGTACAGCAGGGGGGTGAGGACCACGACCAGCTCTCCGGCGCCGAAGCCGGCCGCTTCGTCTCCGTGCCCCGGACCGACGTCCACGGAAGCGGGGTTCCTGACGTACATGTCCGCCACGTCGCCCAGGTGCTCCAACTCCTCGGGCGCCTCGGACGCGACCACGTCGCGCACCAACGACTCGTACGTCATCACCTCGGCCATGCCCACCCTTCCCTCGAGATGCACGAAGCCTGGTCGGCCGCGACCCGCAGCGTCAACGGGATGCGGGGCGGATACGGAAGGGGTTGTCCGCACTCCCGTCCGCCAGGACGAAGACCTCTACGTCCGCCGTGTAGAGCCGTGTAGACCGGCCTCGGACGTCCGGCGTCGTGACGGCTACTCGGAGGTGGTGGCGAGGGTGTGGGCCACGAGGGCGTTGGCGTGGCCGTGGCCGAGGCCGTGCTCGGACTTGAGCCACGCCACGAGCTCCATGTGCTTCGTCAGCGGGGACGAGCGGATGAGGTCCGTCCAGTACGCGAGGGGCTGGCCGTACTTCTTCTCGATGGACGGGAAGTAGCTGGCGGGGCCCTTGGCGGCCGGGGTGGCGCCTCCTGGCACCGCACCTCGCCGCGTTGTCGAGGCAGCCAAGTCCGTCCAGTAATAGGAAGCCTCTCCGCCTTGCGATGTACGGCACCAGACGCCGCGGGCTTACCGGCAAGATCCGAAAGAGACGACCTAACCGAGGCGCAGATGGTGCAGGAGCAGGAGGCCGGCCGCCATGTTGGCGGCCGGGACCTCGCCCCGGGCGATCATGTCCGGTACGAGTTTCAACGGCACCCACTCCCTGCGTGAGGACTCGAAGCCGTCCTCGGGCTCGCCGACGTACGTGGCCCCCTCCGCCCAGTACAGGTGGTGGCGGGCATCGGTGAGGCCGTTCGACGGCTCCACCGTCATCAGGTGGTGGAGGGGCCCGGGCCGCCAGCCGGACTCCTCCTCCATCTCCCGGGCCGCGGCGGCGGCGGTCTCCTCGCCGTCCTCCACCACCCCGGCGGGCAGCTCCCAGCCCCAGCTGTCGGTGATGAACCGGTGCCGCCACAGCAGCAGCACCTCGTTCGCCTCGTTGACGGCCGTGGCGGCCGCCACCGGGCGCAGCCGGATCACGAAGTGGTCCAGGTGCCGGCCGTCGGGAAGTTCCACATCGGCGAGGTTCACGTCGAACCAGCGGTTCTTGTACACGGTCTGCTCACTCAGGTTCGTCCACTGCACGGTATTGCCGCCTTCCGGATCGTCGGTGGCAACATGGCAGCAGGCGGAGGTGTCACAGCGGAACGCGCAGCGCCCCGTCGATGAGCCGGGCGGTCTCCTGCGCACCGGAGCAGCCGCTGTGCAGCAGTTGCTCGCGCACCGCCCGCAGCCGGTCCCGCAGCCGCAGCGACTCCATCCCCTTGGCCCGCTCGGCCATTTCGGCGGCGGCCGCCACGGCCCGGTCGGCCTCGCCCTGGCGCAGCTGGATCTCGCACAGCATGGCCAGCCGGTGGACCCGGCCGCGGTCGTGCGCGGGCGTGCCGACGGCCGCGGCCGCCTGCTCGTGGGCGGCGTCCAGGTCCCCCAGGCTCAGGAGCGCCTCCGCCACCTGTACGTTGACCAGCCCGGGCTGGACGTAGCCGGTCTCGTCGGGCTCGAGGCCGGGCGAGATCCGCTCGGCGGCCGCCTCGGCGTGCCGGATGCAGGTCAAGGCGGCCGCGGTGTCGCCGAGTTGGGCGTAGGCCTTGGCCTGCATCGCGTACAGGTCGGCCGCCAGGGCCGGGGTGGTGTGCCGGCCCGCGGCGCGCAGGGCCGCCTCGGCGAAGGCCACGGCCTGGCGGTGCTCGCGCAGGTGCAGGGACTGGTTGACGAGCAGGGCGATGACGTATGCGCCGAGCCCGCGGTCGCCGCTGGCCTTCGCGAGCCGCAGCGCCTGGTGGAAGTAGCGCTGGGCCAGGCCGTGGGCGTCGGAGTCGTACGCGCAGATCCCCGCCACCGCCACCAGGGAGCCGGCGGCCCGGTGCAGCAGGCGGCCCAGGTCGTCGGGGTAACTCCCGCGCAGCATCGGCGCGGTCTCGCTGCCGAGGAAGCGGACGATCCGGGCGCGGGTGGCGACCCCGCCGGCCCGGCGGTACATCAGCTCGTAGTGCGCGCGGGCCGCCCGCAGGACCTCGATGTGCTCGGGGCCGATCCGGCGGGGCCCGTCCCGGGAGACGTCGGCGTCCTCGGGCGGGTTCTCCCACTCCCAGACCGGGATCACCGCCGGGGTGCCGGTGAGGGCCTCCGCGGTGAGCAGCGGGAAGCGGCCCTGCTCGTCGCTGCGCCACAGGGCGGCGGCCCGGTCGACGAAACCGCTGAGCGGGGAGGCGTGCGGGGCGGTGGCCTGGCCGGGCAGGCCGAGCCCCACGTCGTCCAGGGAGACGGGGCGGCGCAGCCGGCTGCCGAGCACCTCGCAGATCAGGTCCGGGACCTGGCCGCGGGGGCGCTGGCCCTTCAACCACCGGGTGACGGCGGTGTGTTCGTACCGCAGCGCGAGTCCGCGTGACCGGCCCGCCTGGTTCACGTGCGCGGCGAGTCCGGCGTGGGACATGCCCGCCTCGGCGAGGAGGGCGTCGAGCAGGGCGTTGGGCTGCATGGACCCCTCCAAGGGCTCTCCGGTCCGGCCCGCTCCCAGGCTAGTGGGTGGGCGGTGCGCGCGGGGGTGAACTCCGTTGGATTCACACGGGGTGTGAAGTGAGTACGCGCATAAATGCGATACGCACCCTGCCGGGGAGGGGGGTGGGGGCGGTTCACTGAAGAGCCTCGCCAGAGAGGCAGCCCGGGTCGTCGGCTCCCCCTCGTACAGTGCGACGACCCGTCACCGCGTCGCCCGTTCCGCTGTCTGCCCGACACTCCACGGCGGGCGGGCGACGCGCCTCGGCTCCGCCGGGGCCCGGTTGGTCGCCGGGTCCCGGCCCGGAGCCGGGCGGACCGCGCGCCGGGCCCTCCCACCGGCCGGCCGCGGCCGGTCCGACGGGAACGCCGTCAGCTCCGGGGCGCCGGCGAGTTCCCGTTCCCAGAACGCCAGCTGGCGCTCGCCGGTCCCG
>NZ_JBEYXK010000083.1:0-30741 GCF_040645035.1 Streptomyces sp. NPDC046876
TCCGCGACCCCCCGCTCCCCCAACCCGCCCGAGCGGGCCCCGGCGCCGCCCCCGCCGCGCCCCCTCGGGGGTCCAGCGCAGTACTGCTTCCGCCGCGGTGTTACTTGACGACGGTGATCCGGTCCGCCGCCGGCGGGGCGATCGGGTTCGCCGCCGAGGACTTCCCCAGGTAGGCGTTGAAGGCCTCCAGGTCGGGCACGCCGACCAGCTTGTTCTTGTGCTCCTTCAGGACGGTGAAGCCGTCGCCGCCGCCCGCGAGGAACTCGTTCATCGCGACGCGGTAGGTCTTGGCCGGGTCGATCGCCTGGCCGTTCAGCTTCACCGAGTCCACGACGATGCGGTCCGCACCCGACTTGGTCATGTCCAGGGTGTACGTGAAGCCCTTCGACACCTGCAGGATCTTCGGGTTCGCGCCGTTGACCGGGCCGCTCACCTGCTGCTGGAGCGCCGTGATCAGCTGGGCGCCGGTCAGGTCCACGATGTTCATCAGGTTGTTGAACGGCTGGACCGTGTAGGACTCGCCGTACGTGACGACACCGTCGCCCTCGCCGCCCGCGGCCTTGTACGCCAGGTCGGCGCGGATGCCGCCCGGGTTCATGATGGCCAGCTGCGCGCCGCCCTTGTCCGCCGCGGCCGTGGCCTCCAGCTGGGCGTCCGCGATCAGGTCGCCGAGCGGCTTCTCCGGCGCCTCCGAGCCGCGGCCCGCGATGTCTGCGGAGATGTAGCCCATCGGCCGGTTCGCGACCGGGGCCGCGAGCGTCTTCCAGCGGTCGATCAGCTCGGTCATGTCCGGGGCCTTGGGCAGGTCACGGGAGACGATCTTGTTGACCGGCTTCGGCGCGAGCGCGGCCGTGCGGACGATGTCCTTGGTCTGCCGGTCGTACGTCAGCGTGGTGTCGGTGAACAGGCGGCCGTAGGAGGCGGCCGAGGTGACCATGCGCGGGTTGCCCGCCGGGTCGGGGATGTTGCACGCGTACGCCTGGTGCGTGTGGCCGGTGACCAGGGCGTCGACCTTCGGGTCCACGTTCTTGGCGATGTCCACGATCGCGCCGGAGATGCCGGCGCCCGCACCCGGGCTGTTGCAGTCGTAGTTGTACGCGCCGCTCGCGGGCAGGCCGCCCTCGTGGATCAGCGCGACGATCGACTTCACGCCCTGCTTGTTCAGCTCCTCGGCGTACTTGTTGATCGTCTCGACCTCGTCGCCGAACTTCAGGCCCTTGACGCCGTCGGCCGTCACGACGTCCGGGGTGCCCTCCAGGGTGACGCCGATGAAGCCGATCTTCACGTCCCCCTTCTTCCAGATGAAGGTGGGCGACATCAGCGGACGCTTGGTCTTCTCGTCGGTGACGTTCGCCGCGAGGTACTTGAACTCGGAGCCGGTGAACTCCTTGCCCATCTCGAAGCAGCCGTCGACCGGGTGGCAGCCGCCGTACGCCATGCGGCGCAGCTCGGTCTTGCCCTCGTCGAACTCGTGGTTGCCGACGCTGGTGACGTCCAGCTTCAGCTTGTTCAGCGCCTCGACGGTCGGCTCGTCGTGGAAGAGGCCGGACAGCATCGGGCTGCCGCCGATCATGTCGCCCGCCGCGGCGGTGACGGAGTACTCGTGGCCCTTGCGGGCCTCGCGCAGGCTGGTCGCCAGGTACTCGACACCGCCGGCCGGTATGGCCTTCGTGGTGCCGTCCGCCTGACGCTCGGTCACGTTGCCCGAGGAGCCCTGCGGCGGCTCCAGGGTGCCGTGGAAGTCGTTGAACGACAGCAGCTGCACGTCGACGGTGCGGCCCTTGGCGGCGCCGGCTCCACTCGCGGCACCGGCCGGCAGGGCGGCGGTGAACACCGCGCCGGTCCCGGCCGTGACGGCGAGGGCGGTGACGAACAACCGGCGGGCGCGGCGGTGCCGTTGTGGCGTCGCTGACATTTGTTCCCCTTATGAACAGCGGAAGATCTGCGGAAGATCTCGGGAGGTCCGCCGCAGCCTAGTGTCAACGCGCGTAGCACGACAGGGGTGGCGGGTATCGCCCTGGTCACGTGCGGGCGACGCGCGGACGAACGCTTCGCGCCGCGCGTCCCGGCACGATCCCGACCGGACCCCGCCCGCGCACCACCACCGCCGCCGCCCCCCACCGCCGTAGGCTCGGAGCATGAATGACGACGCAGTGACGGCCCTGGAGCCCGGACGCCAGATCCACACCCTCGACGAGCTGACGGAGGAGCAGGCCACCGCCGTGCTCGACCTGATCGAGGACGCGGCCCGCAGCGACGGCACCACCGCCGTGTCCGAGCAAGGCCGGCTCCAGCTGCGCGGCGGGCCCCGCGAAGGCATCCGGCACTTCCTGCTCACCGAGAAGGGGCGACTGGCCGCCTACGGCCAACTGGAGGAGACCGACCCGGTGGAGGCGCCCGCCGCCGAGCTCGTCGTCCGCCCCGAACTGCGCGGCCGCGGCCACGGCCGCGCCCTCGGCCAGGCCCTGCTCGGCGCCTCCGGCAAGCGGATCCGTGTCTGGGCCCACGGCGGCAAGTCGGCCGCCCGCCACCTCGCCCAGGTCCTCGGCCTGACCCTGTTCCGCGAGCTGCGCCAGCTGCGCCGGCCGCTCGGACCCGACGCGCCGCCGCTGCCCGAGCCCGTCCTGCCCGCCGGGGTGAGCGTGCGCACCTTCGTACCCGGCCAGGACGACGAGGCCTGGCTCGCGGCGAACGCCGCCGCCTTCGCCCACCACCCCGAGCAGGGTTCGCTGACCCAGCGCGACCTGGACGACCGCATCGCGCAGCCGTGGTTCGACCCCAAGGGCTTCTTCCTCGCCGAGCGCGAGGGCCGGCTCGTCGGCTTCCACTGGACGAAGATCCACGCCGAACAGCAGCTCGGCGAGGTGTACGTCCTCGGCGTCCTGCCCGGCGCCCAGGGCGGCGGCCTCGGCAAGGCCCTCACCGCCGTCGGCCTGCAGCACCTCCAGGCCGCGGGCCTGCCCACCGCCATGCTGTACGTCGACGCCGACAACCCGGCGGCGCTCGCCGTCTACGAGGGCCTCGGCTTCTCCACCCACGAGGTCGACCTCATGTACCGCACCGAGAGCTGACCCGCCACCGCCCCGTACGGGTCCACCGGGCGCACCGGTGACCCGTACGGGTGCATTCCGGGCGCCGGACCGACGTACTCGTGCACCATCCGGAGCCTGGAAGCCATACGCCATTCACCGACCCTTAAGACGCGCTTGCCACGCTCCCGGCATGAGGCCCCGACTCCGACTGACGGCGAACCCTTCCGACGCGCCTGACCTGCCCCGCGCGCGGAACAATGGAGTCATGAGCCACCAGCCCAGCGCAGGCCCCACCGAGGTCCCCGCCCAGCACCCGTCGCACCCGTCCGCCGCGGCCTCCGCCGGCTCGCCGACCACCGCCCCCGCGCGGCTCGGGTCGATCGCCGCGCACCGCCCCCACCCCGGCCTCGCCCCCGACCTCGACGCCGACCTCGACGCCTACGAGGACAAGGACGGCGGCGAGCTGCCCGCCGACCGGTTCCTCGACCGCGAGCGCAGCTGGCTGGCCTTCAACGAGCGCGTCCTGGAACTGGCCGAGGACCCCACCACCCCGCTGCTCGAGCGCGCCAACTTCCTGGCCATCTTCGCCAGCAACCTCGACGAGTTCTTCATGGTCCGCGTCGCCGGCCTCAAGCGCCGCATAGCGACCGGCGTCGCCACCCGCTCGGCCTCCGGCCTGCAGCCCCGCGAGGTCCTCGACCTCATCTGGACCCGCTCGCGCGAGCTCATGGCCCGCCACGCCGCCTGCTACCAGCAGGACATCGCCCCCCAGCTCGCCGAGGAGGGCATCCACCTCATCCGCTGGCCCGACCTCACCGAGAAGGAGCAGGCCCGCCTCTTCACCCTGTTCCGCAACCAGATCTTCCCGGTGCTGACCCCGCTGGCCGTGGACCCCGCACACCCGTTCCCGTACATCTCCGGCCTGTCGCTGAACCTGGCCGTCGTCGTGCGCAACCCCGTCAGCGGCCACCGGCACTTCGCCCGCGTCAAGGTGCCGCCGCTGCTCTCCCGCTTCCTGGAGGCCTCGCCGCAGCGCTACGTCCCGCTGGAGGACGTCATCGCCGCGCACCTGGAGGAGCTCTTCCCCGGCATGGAAGTGCTCGCGCACCACATGTTCCGCGTCACCCGCAACGAGGACCTCGAGGTCGAGGAGGACGACGCCGAGAACCTGCTCCAGGCCCTGGAGAAGGAGCTCATGCGCCGCCGCTTCGGCCCGCCGGTGCGCCTGGAGGTCGAGGAGTCCATCGACCCCGGCGTCCTGGACCTGCTGGTGCAGGAGCTGAAGATCTCCGCCGCCGAGGTCTACCCGCTGCCCGGGCCGCTGGACCTGACCGGCCTCTTCGGCATCGCCTCCCTGGACCGGCCCGAGCTGAAGTACCCCAAGTTCGTCGCCGGCACCCACCGCGACCTCGCCGAGGTCGAGTCCGCCTCCGCGCCCGACATCTTCGCCGCGCTGCGCGAGCGCGACGTCCTGCTGCACCACCCGTACGACTCCTTCTCCACCTCCGTGCAGGCCTTCCTGGAGCAGGCCGCCGCCGACCCGGACGTCCTCGCGATCAAGCAGACGCTGTACCGCACCTCCGGCGACTCGCCGATCGTCGACGCCCTGATCGACGCCGCCGAGTCCGGCAAGCAGGTCCTCGTCCTCGTCGAGATCAAGGCCCGCTTCGACGAGCAGGCCAACATCAAGTGGGCCCGCAAGCTCGAGGAATCCGGCTGCCACGTCGTCTACGGCCTCGTCGGCCTCAAGACCCACTGCAAGCTCTCCCTGGTCGTCCGCCAGGAGGGCGACACGCTGCGCCGCTACTCCCACGTCGGCACCGGCAACTACCACCCCAAGACCGCCCGCCTGTACGAGGACCTCGGCCTGCTCACCGCCGACCCGCAGGTCGGCGCGGACCTCTCCGACCTCTTCAACCGGCTCTCGGGCTACTCCCGCCGCGAGACCTACCGCCGGCTGATCGTCGCCCCGCGCTCGCTGCGCGACGGCCTCGTCGCACGGATCGACAAGGAGGCCGCCCACCACCGGGCCGGCCGCCCCGCGTACGTGCGCCTCAAGATGAACTCCATCGTCGACGAGGCCCTGATCGACGCCCTCTACCGGGCCTCCCGGGCCGGGGTCCCGGTCGACATCTGGGTCCGCGGCATCTGCGCCGTGCGCCCCGGGGTCCCCGGACTCTCGGACAACATCCGGGTCCGCTCCATCCTCGGCCGCTTCCTGGAGCACTCCCGGGTCTTCGCCTTCGGCAACGGCGGCGAGCCCGAGGTGTGGATCGGCAGCGCCGACATGATGCACCGCAACCTCGACCGCCGCATCGAGGCACTGGTCAGGGTCGCCGACCCGGCCCACCGCGCGGCACTCGACCGGATGCTGGAGACCGGCATGTCCGACTCCACGTCCTCCTGGCACCTGGGCCCGGACGGGGAATGGACCCGGCACAGCACCGACCACGAAGGCCAGCCGCTGCGGCACGTTCAGGAGATGTTCATAGACGCCCGGAGGCGCCGGCGTGGCTCTGCCAAACCATGACCTGACAGCGACCGGCGAGGGCTCCGCGGGGGACGTGCTCGGCGCGTACCTGCGGGCCCAGGCCACCGCTTTCCTGCGCGGGCTGCGCCTGCACGAGGAGAGCGGGGCCGACGCCGTCGACGGCGCCGAGGCGGCGCGCAGCCTGCGGGGGGCTGCGCGCCGCATCGGCGGGTCCCTGGCCACCTTCCGCGTGGTCACCGATTCGTCCTGGGCCGACGGGCTGCGCACCGAGCTGGCCTGGCTGTCCGCGACCCTGGCCGACGAGCACGCGTACGCCGCCCGGCTGGCCCGGCTGCTGGAAGCCCTGCACCGGCTCTCCGGCGCGCCCGAGGTCCCCGGGCCGCGCGGCGCGGGCGGCGCGCTGACGGTGGGCTCGGCGCGGGCCGCCGCCCTGCTGGAGCGGCAGCTGACCGTGGCCCGGACCCGGGCGCACTCGGCGACGCTGCAGGCCCTGGGCTCCTCCCGGTTCCACGCGGTCGCCGACGCGGTGGCCGTGCTGGCCTCCGAGGTGCCGCTGGACGTGATCGCCGCGCGCGGCCGGGTCGACGACGTGCTCGTCCCGCTCGCCGAGGTGGCGCGGACCCGGCTGGCGGCGGCCGTCTCGGCGCTGCCGCCCGCCACCGAGGCGCACCCGTACGACGCCGAGCACGACGGCTCCTGGCACGAGGTGCGCCGGCTGCTGCGCGTCCACCGCTACGCCCGGGAAGCCCTGGGCGAGGACGTGGCCCGGCTGGCCGCGGCGAACGAGGCCCTGGACCGCCACCGCGACGCGGCCGAGGCGGCCGCGGCCTCCGCGGCGGCCGCCCGCACCCCGCGGATCGCCCCTGCGACGGCGTACGCGCTCGGCGTGCTCCACGCCGACCAGCGCCACGAGGTCGACGCGGCCCGCACCACCTTCCAGGACCTGTGGCAGCCGGTGGGCGCGGCGGTGGCCCGCCAGTAACGCCCCGGACCGGCCTCGAAACGACCGCACCCCGCGGCGGGCCCCTCGCCGCGGGGTGCGGAACGGAACGTTTTCGGCCACGCTGGGTCCGTAGCCCGGCAGCGCCCGGGCCGGTCGCCGCGCCCGCGGCGCCGGACGCCGCCGCACAGCCGACCCACCTGCCACTGCTGTACGGGCCCTCGGCCTCGCCGGGGCCCTGACGGACCGACCGACATGTCCAGTACGACATCTGCTCCCCGCCGCATTTCCGGGGCCACAGCACCATTCCGTTTCGCTCGGGGCGCGAAGTCCGGAAAACCGCCGCGCACCGGTCAGAGCGTGTGCGTTTTCGCAGGTGGGACGGCATTTCCTGGAAGCTGCCCCGGTGCCCGGGAGCGCCCCCTGCCGCGGCCTGCTCATCCGCTTCCGATCCGGCGCCGGACCGCGCCCGTGCCCCCGCCTGCCGCCCGGCCTGCGCATCCCGGTCACGAGCCGGTCGGGGGCCCGCCGGGCGACGCGCCGGGACGCACTCGGCCGTCCGTCGAGGTTCACCTCCCGTTCACCTCGGCCCGTCGATCGCTTCACCTGATCTGCCTAATTTCGGTGGTGCACCGAGCGTGCCGCTGGCCAGATCCAGCGGCCGCACCGGCGACCGACGTAGTCCTCTTCGCACGCCGCCCCGATACCGAAAGCGGCCGGCGGCTTCTGGAAGGAACACCCGAAAGTGAAGCTTCAGCGCAAGAACATGCTTCGTGCCTCCGCCCTCGGCGCGCTTGTCGTGTCCAGCGCCCTGGTCCTCACGGCGTGCGGCTCGGACGACAACACCAACACCGGTGGCAACGCCAGCGGCAAGCCCTCCGCGGCCGCCGCCGGCGACGTCAAGTGCGACGACGCCAAGGGCAAGCTGCTCGCCTCCGGCTCCTCCGCCCAGAAGAACGCGGTGGACCTGTGGGTGAAGAACTACATGGCCGCCTGCTCCGGCGTCGAGGTGAACTACAAGTCCTCCTCCTCCGGTGAGGGCATCGTCGCGTTCAACCAGGGCACCGTCGGTTTCGCCGGCTCGGACTCGGCGCTGAAGCCCGAGCAGGTCGAGGACTCCAAGAAGATCTGCACCGGCGGCCAGGGCATCAACCTGCCGATGGTCGGCGGCCCGATCGCCATCGGCTTCAACGTCGCCGGCGTGGACAAGCTCACCCTCGACGCCCCCACCCTCGCGAACATCTTCAACGACAAGATCAAGAAGTGGGACGACGAGGCCATCAAGAAGCTGAACCCGGGCGTCAACCTGCCCGGCACGGCGATCCAGGCCTTCCACCGCTCCGAGGACTCCGGCACCACCGAGAACCTGGGCAAGTACCTCAAGGCCGCCGCTCCCGACGCCTGGACCTACGAGCCCGCCAAGAAGTGGCCGGCCCCCGGCGGCCAGGGCGCCTCCGGCTCCGCCGGCGTCGCCTCCCAGGTGAAGGGCGTCGACGGCGCGATCGGCTACTTCGAGCTCTCCTACGCCTCCGCGCAGAACATCAAGACCGTCGACATCAACACCGGCGCGGCCGCCCCGGTCAAGGCCTCCGCCGACAGCGCCTCCAAGGCCATCGCCGCCGCCAAGATCGCCGGCACCGGCTCCGACCTGGCGCTGAAGCTCGACTACACCACCAAGGCCGAGGGCGCGTACCCGATCGTCCTGGTCACGTACGAGGTCGTCTGCGACAAGGGCAACAAGGCCGAGACGCTCCCGACCGTGAAGTCCTTCCTCGGCTACACCGCCTCGGACGCCGGCCAGAAGATCCTCTCCGACAACGGCTACGCCCCGATCCCGGCCGAGATCAACACCAAGGTCCGCGAGGTCATCAAGTCGCTGTCCTGAACCCCTGAGCCCCGGAGCGCCGGGCCGATCCCGTCCGATCGGCCCGGCCCCTGGGCCCCTCCCCGGCAACGCCGGGGAAATCCGGTGCACCGCCGCCAGGGGGCTCGCCCCCCAACCAGACCGGAAAGACCATGGCTTCCACCACACCCACCCACATAGGCAGCACGCCTCCGCCCGTCTCCGCCGGCGCAAAGTCCACCGGCCGCGCCGGTGACAAGATCTTCTCGGGGCTCTCCAAGGGCTCCGGCATCCTGCTCCTGGTGATCATGGCGTCGATCGCCGTGTTCCTCACCTACCGGGCCTCCATCGCGCTGTCGAAGAACCAGGGCAACTTCCTGACGACCTTCGACTGGAACGCGTCGGCGAACCCGCCGGTCTTCGGCATCGCCGTCCTGCTCTTCGGCACCGTCGTCAGCTCGATCATCGCGATGGCCATCGCGGTTCCGATCGCCGTCGGCATCGCCCTGTTCATCTCGCACTACGCGCCGCGCAAGCTGGCCGCCCCCCTCGCCTACGTGGTCGACCTGCTGGCCGCCGTGCCGTCGATCATCTACGGCATCTGGGGCGCCCTCTTCCTCGTCCCGCAGCTGGGCGGGCTGAACCTCTGGCTCGACGAGTACTTCGGCTGGACCTACGTCTTCGACAAGTCCCAGGTCGGCGTCGCCCGCTCGCTGTTCACCGTCGGCATCCTGCTCGCGATCATGATCCTGCCGATCGTGACCAGCGTCAGCCGCGAGGTCTTCCTGCAGGTTCCGCGCATGAACGAGGAGGCCGCCCTGGCCCTCGGCGCGACCCGCTGGGAGGTCATCCGCATGTCGGTGCTGCCCTTCGGCCGCTCCGGCGTCATCTCCGCCTCCATGCTCGGCCTCGGCCGCGCGCTCGGCGAGACCATGGCCGTCGCCACCGTCCTCTCCCCGAGCTTCCTGATCTCCGGCCACCTGCTGGACCCGGGCGGCGGCACGTTCGCCCAGAACATCGCCGCGAAGTTCGACGAGGCCAACGAGTTCGGCCGTGACGCGCTGATCGCCTCCGGTCTCGTCCTCTTCCTGCTCACCCTGCTGGTCAACGGCGCCGCCCGCATGATCATTGCGCGCCGCAAGGAGTACTCGGGGGCGAACGCCTGATGAGCCACGCAATCCAGGACCAGCGCCCCGTCCGGCCGCACCGGTCCACCGCCGACTCCGGCCTCACCCGCGGCGGCCTGCCCCGCTGGGCCCCCCTCGGCATCGGCGCCGCCTCCGCCGCCCTCGGCATCGTCATCGGCCTCGTCTTCGACCTGCACAGCAAGGTCCAGTGGGGTCTGATCGCCGCCCTGCTCTTCATCGCGATCACCTACACCGCCAGTGCGGTCGTCGAGAACCGCCGCCAGGCCAAGGACCGCGTCGCGACCTCCCTGATCTGGGTCTGCTTCCTCCTCGCGGTCATCCCGCTGCTGTCGCTGATCTGGACCACCGTCAGCCGCGGCGTGAAGGCCCTCAACGCGGACTTCCTCAGCCACTCGATGAACGGCGTCACCAGCTTCGAGCAGGGCGGCGGCGTCTACCACGCCCTGCTCGGCACCATCGAGCAGGTCGCCCTCGCCACGCTGATCGCCGCCCCGATCGGCCTGCTGACCGCCGTCTACCTGGTCGAGTACGGCAAGGGCCGCCTCGCCAAGGCCGTCACGTTCTTCGTCGACGTCATGACCGGCATCCCGTCCATCGTCGCGGGCCTGTTCATCCTGACGACCTGGAACCTGATGCTCGGCTTCGGCCCGTCCGGCTTCGCCGGCGCGATGGCCCTGTCGATCCTGATGATGCCCGTCGTGGTCCGCTCCACCGAGGAAATGCTCAAGCTCGTCCCGAACGAGCTGCGCGAGGCCGCCCTCGCCCTCGGCGTGCCGAAGTGGCGCATGATCCTCAAGGTGGTCCTCCCCACCGCCATCGGCGGCATCGCCACCGGCCTGATGCTGGCCGTCGCCCGCATCGCCGGCGAGACCGCCCCGATCATGCTGCTGGTCTTCGGGTCCCAGCTGATCAACGGCAACCCCTTCGAAGGTGCTCAGTCCTCGCTCCCCCTGTACATCTGGGAGCAGTACAAGGTCGGCAGTGACGCCTCCTACGACCGGGCATGGGCCGCAGCGCTCGTCCTGATCGCCTTCGTCATGATCCTCAACCTGGTGGCCCGCGGCATCGCCCGCTGGAAGGCCCCGAAGACCGGTCGCTGACGCGACTGCATGAAAGCGAAGTGACCCTCATGGCCAAGCGAATCGACGTCAGCGGCCTGTCCGCCTTCTACGGCAACCACAAGGCCATCGACGACATCTCGATGACCGTCGAGCCGCGCTCCGTGACCGCCTTCATCGGCCCGTCCGGCTGCGGCAAGTCCACCTTCCTGCGCACCCTGAACCGCATGCACGAGGTCACCCCCGGCGGCCGCGTCGAGGGCAAGGTCCTCCTGGACGACGAGAACCTCTACGGCCCCGGCGTGGACCCGGTCGCGGTCCGCCGCACGGTCGGCATGGTCTTCCAGCGCCCCAACCCCTTCCCCACCATGTCGATCTTCGACAACGTGGCGGCGGGCCTGCGCCTGAACGGCAGCCACAAGAAGGCCGACCTCGCGGACATCGTCGAGCGCTCCCTCAAGGGCGCCAACCTGTGGAACGAGGTCAAGGACCGCCTGAACAAGCCGGGCTCCGGCCTCTCCGGCGGCCAGCAGCAGCGCCTGTGCATCGCCCGCGCCATCGCGGTCGAGCCGCAGGTCCTGCTGATGGACGAGCCCTGCTCCGCCCTGGACCCGATCTCCACCCTCGCCATCGAGGACCTGATCGGCGAGCTGAAGGAGCGCTTCACGATCGTCATCGTGACGCACAACATGCAGCAGGCGGCCCGCGTCTCGGACCGCACCGCGTTCTTCAACCTCGCGGCGGTCGGCCAGCCCGGCAAGCTGATCGAGATCGACGACACGGACCGGATCTTCTCCAACCCGTCCGTCCAGGCGACCGAGGACTACATCTCGGGCCGCTTCGGGTAACCCCAAAGACCAGCGGCTTCCGGGCCGCGCGGAACGTCCTGCGGTGCTGCATGGCGGTGCCACCGCAAGGCGAAGGGCCGGCTCCCCCTGGGTGGGGGGAGCCGGCCCGCTTTCGATCCCGCACCCTTCGGCGCTTGCCCGTACCGCTAGCCGACGGCCAGGTCCACGAGCCAGAAGCACAGCGCGGCGACGAGGCCCGCGGCCGGCATGGTGATGAACCAGCCCATGACGATGTTCTTCGCTACGCCCCAGCGGACCGCGTTGACCCGCTTGGTCGCGCCGACACCCATGATCGCCGAGGTGATCACGTGGGTGGTGGAGATCGGCGCCTTGAAGATGAAGGCCGTGGCGAACATGATCGACGCGCCGGTCGTCTCGGCCGCGAAGCCCTGCGGCGGGTCCAGCTCGATGATCTTGCGGCCGAGGGTGCGCATGATGCGCCACCCGCCCGCGTACGTACCGAGCGACAGCATCACCGCGCACACCAGCTTGACCCACACGGGGATCGGGGCGCCCGGGTCCTGGACGTCGGCGATGACCAGGGCCATCACCACGACACCCATCGTCTTCTGGGCGTCCTGGAGGCCGTGGCCGAGGGCCATGCCGGCCGCCGAGACCGTCTGCGCGATACGGAAGCCGCGCTTGGCCTTGTGCGGATTGGCCCGCCGGAAGATCCACATGATCGCGACCATCACCAGGTAGCCCGCGACCAGGCCGACGACCGGCGAGAGGAACATCGGGATGACGACCTTGTCGACGACGCCCGACCAGATGACCCCGATCCCGCCGGCCAGCGCCGCACCCACCATGCCGCCGAAGAGGGCGTGCGAGGAGGACGACGGCAGGCCGAAGTACCAGGTGATCAGGTTCCAGACGATCGCCCCGACCAGCGCCGCGAACAGGACCCACATCCCGGTCGAGCCCGTCGGGGTCTCGATGAGGCCCTCACTGACCGTCTTGGCCACGCCGCTGCCCAGGAAGGCACCGGCGAGGTTCATCACCGCGGCCATCGCGAGGGCGGCGCGCGGGGTCAGCGCCCGGGTCGAGACCGAGGTCGCGATCGCGTTCGCAGAGTCGTGGAAACCGTTGGTGTACGTGAAGCCGAGCGCGACACCGATGGTCACGATCAGAGCGAAGGTGTCCACGACGTTCAGGACTCCTTGACCGCGATGGTCTCCACCGTGTTCGCGACGTGCTCGAACGCGTCCGCGGCCTCTTCGAGCACATCGACGATCTGCTTGAGCTTGAGCACCTCGATCGCGTCGTACTTGCCGTTGAAGAGGTGGGCGAGCAGCTTGCGGTGGATCTGGTCGGCCTGGTTCTCGAGGCGGTTGACCTCGATCCAGTACTCGGTGAGGTTGTCCATCGTGCGCAGGTGCGGCATGGCCTCGGCGGTCAGCTCCGCCGCCCGCGCCAGGACCTCGATCTGCTGCTCGACGCCCTTGGGGAGCTCCTCGATGTTGTAGAGGACGACCAGGTCGACGGCCTCCTCCATGAAGTCCATGATGTCGTCGAGCGACGAGGCGAGGGAGTAGATGTCCTCGCGGTCGAACGGCGTGATGAACGAGGAGTTCAGCTGGTGGAAGATCGCGTGGGTGGCGTCGTCTCCCGCGTGCTCGGCCGCACGCATCCGCTCCGCGATCTCGGCCCGGGCGGAGGGATCCGCTCCGAGCAGTTCCATCAGGAGCTTGGAGCCCGTGACGATGTTGTCCGCGGATGCGGCGAACATGTCGTAGAAGCTCGTCTCCCTGGGGGTCAGACGAAATCGCACGTGTGGTCCTCGGGGTGCATCGGATTCGGTCAGGCTGATGCTAGGCGCATCGCCCGGCCACGGCTAACCGGCGGTCCCAGGGTTTCATCCATCAGGCACAGTGAGCCTGCGGGCCCCTGCCGTCGCGGCCGGGGCCCGGTATCCTATACCCATGAGGGGTATGCACCAGGATTGCACCCCCTCGTCCGGACCACGGGAGGATCCCCATGACGGCCATCGAGGCGGAAGGCTCCGGAGCCGCTGTCGCCCCCGGTACGGCCCCTGAAGCGCCGGTGCACGGGTATCACCACCGCAAGGACGAGCACCTCAAGCGGCTCCGCCGGATCGAGGGGCAGATCCGCGGCCTGCAGCGGCTCGTCGACGAGGACGTGTACTGCATCGACATACTCACCCAGGTCTCGGCCAGCACGAAGGCACTGCAGTCCTTCGCGCTGCAGCTCCTGGAGGAGCACCTGAGGCACTGCGTCGCCGACGCGGCCGTCAAGGGCGGCACCGAGATCGACGCCAAGGTCGAGGAGGCCACGAAGGCGATCGCCCGGCTGCTGCGGACCTGAGGGGCGGTCCACGGACGGCCAGGGGCGTAGCCGGCGGGGCAGGGGGCGGGACGGCGGCGGGGCCGCGGCTCGGTGGGGCGCGGCGCCGGCGGGCCTTACAGCCCCAGGCCCATCAGGACCTCGTCGATCCGGTCCTGGCTGAGCCGCTCCTCGTCCGCCGCGGAGGCCGCGATGATCAGCTCGCCGCACAGTTCGATCTCGGCGAGCGCCACGTGGTCCTGCACCGTCGTACCGCCAGCGGGAGTCACGCGTGTCACCTCAATCTGCCGCCATCGGACATGGGCGTACGGTTTCCCAGCCTAGGGAGGGCCGGGCGCGGTGCGCATGACACGGATGGACCATTTCCGGCTACCCCGCCATGGTCCGATCGCGCCGCCCCGGGACCGCCCGACCGGCTATTCGGCGATCTTCCCGGCGTAAATATCCCTGCTTGCGGGCAATAGGACGCTCACCGGCGTCCCGAATCCGTACAGCAGCGTGGTGGAGGAGACATCGATCACGCCATTGTTGACATACGAGAACCGGTGCCGGACCTTCCGCAGCCGCCCCTCCTGGTCGAGGTAGGCGTCGAAGGGCACGGTGTCCTTGGCGAACCCTTTCGCCGCGGCCTCCAAGGCTCCCTTGACCCCCGGGGAGGCGCTTTGCGCGGCCCGCCCGATGTCCGTGGTCCCCTGGTAGTGGCGCACTTTGGTGCCCGCGAGATCGGTCTCGCCGAGGTAGCGGACCTCCTGCGCCCCGCGCAGCAGCTCGGCCGCGGCCAGCGGGTCGGTCGCCCCTCCCGTGACCAGGTTCCCGTCCGCCAGGGTCGTGGTGTCGACGCGGACCCACTTGTCGTCGGGCACGCCCGCGCCCCGGTTCTTCATGTACAGGGCGCCGGGGACGAGCAGCTCGGTGATGGGCCGGTGCTCCTCCTTCCCGGCCGCGTCGGCGGGCAGCATGACCAGGAGCTGGCCCATCCGGTTCTTGAAGTCGACGCCGCCCTCGCCCCGGATGGTGACCCTGGTGCCGCCGGTGGCCATCTCCATCGCCGTACGGGCCTGGGCGCTGCCGGCCCTGGTGAGCGCATCGGCGGCCGCACGGACCGCGGCCGCCGGATCGGCGGGCGGCCGGTCGTCGCCGGCCGAGGCGGAGCCGCCGCACCCGCTCATCGCGGCGATGGCCGCGGCCACGCCGACGGCGAGCACCGCCTCGCCCGCCGCACGCCCGCGCCGCTGCCCGTGCTGGTGCACCACCATCGCCTGCCAACCCCCAACGCATGACCGCTGTTTGCCCGAGGCCCCCACCCGCTCCGGTTAACGAGGTCCGCGGTTTCCCGTCACGGGCCGCCGAGCTCCCGGACCAGCCGCGGCCCCCGGTACCGTGGTGGGGTGGATCCGCATACGAAGGCATCGCCCGCACCTCCGCTTGCCTCCCTGCCGCTGCCCCGCCCCATGGAGCAGCCCGTCCCCGGACACACCACCAGCACCACCGAGCGCGGCTCGTTCTGCCTGGCCGTCTGCACCTGCGGCTGGAAGGGCCCGGCGCGCCGCTCCCGCGATCTGGCCCGCCAGGACGCCGCCCGGCACGCCGCCGGGTAGGGCGCCGCCGGGTAGGGCGCCGCCGGGTAGGGCGGGCAGGGCCTGCGCCGTCGCCCGTTCGGACACTCCCCGCTGGCCGGGCCGACCGCGAGCGGCTGCGCTGGGTTCATGCCAGGATCCGCACCCCGCGTCGCCGCCCTGTTCTGGGCCCTGCTCATCGCGCTGACCCCCGCCGCCGCGGCCTCGGCCCGGCCCACGGGCTCGGCGGACGGCCCGGCCGATGTGGCCCTGGCCATCGGGCTGACCACCGCGGCGGCCGTGGTCACCGGCCTGTGGCTGCGCTCCCGCTACCGCCGCGAGGCCGAGGCGGAGGCGCGGGCGCAGGCGGCCGGTGCAGACGAGGCCGCCCGTCGGGCCGACGGCGGCGGCCGGTGACACCGCGGTCCCGCCCGACGGCGGTGCGGCTGTGTTTCGGGGCGGCGGGGCTGTGCCTGCTGGCGGCGCTGCTGATGAGCGTCTGGCATGCGTACGCCCGTCCCTGACGGGGCGCCCGGATCCTGATCCGGCTCTGGCTCGGGCTCGGGCTCGGGGCGGGCCCCCGGCGCCTCAGGCGGCGAGGTCGCTCTCGTGCGTACGGGAGCCGCCCGGCGCCGCCCGCTCCTGCGCGAGGTCCACCGGGCAGGGCCGGGGCAGGTGCGCGGCCCGTACCAGCCGGGCGGCGCGCGGGGAGCGGGCCGCGGCGCGCACCACCGGGGTCAGCAGCGCCATGGCGAGCGGGGCGAGGACGAGGACGACGGCGGTGCCGAGAGCGAAGCCGCCGATGACGTCGGTGGGGTAGTGGAGGCCGAGGTAGAGGCGGCTGAGGCCCTCGAGGAGGGCGAGGCCGATCCCGAGGAGGCCCAGCCTGCGGTGGGCGACGAACAGGCCGACGGCCAGGGCCATCGCGAGGGTGGCGTGGTCGCTGACGAAGGAGAAGTGACCGTGGGCCGGGCCGCCCTGGAGGACGTCGAGCCCGTCGTGCTGGAGGTACGGGCGGGGGCGGGCGACCAGCCGGCGCAGCGGGACGTTCACCACCAGCGCGAGGCCGGCGGCGAGCGGCGCCCACACCAGGGCGGCGAACGACTCGACGGCCGTGGTCTCCTCCTGCCGGCGCGCGCCGCGCCAGCACCACAGGACGAGGAGGACCAGGAGCAGGGGGATGCCGTACGAACTGACCAGGGCGACGGCCCGGTCCACACCGGCCGGGGCGTGCCGGGCCAGCGCATTGACGTCGTACAGCAGGCTGACGTCCACGTTCGGACCACCGGTTGTGAGTGCAACCATGGCGATGCGGCCCCTTGCCCTTGCTCGGTCCCCAGTGGGCGCACCGGTGTGTGCGCCCCGCGAACCCCCCCTTGCGATCCCTCCCCGTGACCATGGAACGCCCGTTCTGACGGACTGGTTCCACTCTCCACGGAATGATCACCGCAACGTTATCCAAGAGTGATGGGTCGCCGCAGCTCAGGGCCTGCGCCTGACGGAGCGTGACCAGCCGGTGCTGCTAAGGGGTTTTGGCTCCGGCGGTGCGGTCCGGAAGGGCCTCGGCCCCGTCCTTGGTGACCCGCGTCGCGCCGAAGTAGTCCGGGGCATCGATCTTGTCGAAGCGGATCACGGCGCCGGTGTACGGGGCGTTGATCATGTAACCCCCGCCCACGTAGAGCCCGACGTGGTGGATCTCCCGGGAATTGTTCAGATCATTGGAGAAGAACACCAGGTCTCCGGGGAGGAGTTCGGAGCGCGAGGGATGCGATCCGGCGTTGTACTGGTCGTTGGCCACGCGCGGCAGCTCGATCCCGACCGACTCGTACGCGGCCTTGGTCAGCCCCGAGCAGTCGAACCGGTAGTCCTGGTCGGCCGTACCGTTTCCGCCCCACAGGTACGGGGTGCCCAGCTGCTTCTGCGCGAAGTAGATGGCCCCGGCCGCCTGCTGCGAGGGCGCCACCCGCCCGACCGGCTTCTCGAAGCTCTTGGCCAGGGTCGTGATGGCCTTCACGTATCCCTGGGTCTCGCGGAACGGGGGCACGCCGCGGTACTGGAGGACCGCACCGGGACCCGCGTTGTACGCCGCGAGCATGTTGCCGACCGCGTCGCCGGGCACGTTCTTGACGTCCTTGGCCAGCTCGCAGTCGTACGAAGCCGCCGAGGGGATGGCATCGTTGGGGTCCCAGATGTCCCGGTCCCCGTCGCCGTCGCCGTCGATGCCGTGGACGGCCCACGTGCCCGGGATGAACTGGGCGATGCCGCGGGCATCGGCCGGGCTGACGATCGTCGGGTTCCAGCCGCTCTCCGAGTACAGCTGCGCTGCCAGGACCGCCGGCGTCAGCGTGGGGCACAGCACTCCCCACTTCTGCACCAGCGCCTGGTACTTCGCGGGCACGGCCCCCTTGGCCAGGCCCACGGCGCGGCCGCCGCCGCTCGCGATGCCCGCGGCCGCCGAGTACGTACCGACGAGGAGCAGGGCCACGAAGCTCAGACACGCCGCAAAACCGATCCCGCTGATCACCCAGAACCTGCGCACCCGTCAACCCTCCCCCATCGAGCAGACTTTCACAGGGATTCACCGGTACGTGTCGGAATCATCCCTTTTCTGCCACAAAGTCGAATCCGCGGCACCACACGCTCTTGTGCTGCACGTCGGAGACGGCATGCCGGTACACCACCGTCCATCCCCCCGGATCCTGCGCCAGCGGCGGCGCCTTGACCCTCTTCCCGTCCAACTCCATCGAGAAATCATCGGGATATACGACGTATTTCCACTGGAGTTCGTCACCCTCGTAGACGTCCCGCGCCTTGGCGACGAAACCGAGCTGCCGGTTCGCGGTCACCTGCGTGGACCGGCCGCTCGCGTCGACCTCGTGCTGCGGCTTGACGACGACGGACACGTAGTACGGCGGCGCGTCCGGCAGCTCGTACTTCATCCGATAACCGATCCGGACCTGGCCCGGCTTGAGCTCGTGCAGGTAGTCCTCGGAGGCCAGCGTGATCGAGCTCTGGAAGTCGCCGAGCGGGGCCTCCTCGGGCACGGGGTTGTGGCACTGGCTCTGGAGCGGGTTGTAGTCGTCCAGGTTCGGGGCCGTCTGCTTGATGAACGTCGGCGGGCCGGCCGGGGAGGGCGATGCGCCGCCCGGGGTCTGCGCGGCGGGCGTCTGGGCGGCGGGGGCCTGGCCGGCCGGCGTCTGGCCGGCGGGCGTCTGGCCGGCCGACCCGCCGCCCTGGCCGCCGGCCGCGTCGCGACCGCCGCCCGGCGCCAGCTGCCACACGGCCACGCCCCCCACCACCGCCAGGGCCGCCCCCGCGGCCACCCAGGCCGCGGTCCGGCCCCGCCGCGCGGGCGGCGCAGGCACCGTCGCCCCCGCGTGGCCGGTCGGCGTGTACCCCGGCACCGGCATGCCCGGCCCCTGCGTCCGCATCTCGTGCAGCGGCACCGCCTCGCCCAGCGCCCCCAGCCCCACGTAGACCGGATCGTCCACCAGCGCGTCCCGCACCCCGCACCGGGAGATCACCTCGGGCAGGTCCGGCCGCTGCGCCGGGTCCTTGGCGGTGCAGGCCTCGATCAGGGCCGCCAGCCCCGGCTCCACCCCCGCCACGTCCACCGGCTCGTGGACCGCCCGGTAGCTCACCGTCGCCGCCACGCCCGTCCCGAACGGCGGCCGCCCCGTCGCCGCGTACGCCAGCGCCGCCCCCAGCGCGAACACGTCCGCCGCGGCCCCCGCCTCGCCGCCCAGCAGCACCTCCGGCGCCGTGTAGCCCGGGGTGCCCGGCGCCTGCCCGTCCTGGGTCAGCGCCGTCTCGCCCACGCCCCGCGCGATCCCGAAGTCGATCAGCTGCGGGCCCTGCGCGCCCAGGATCACGTTCTGCGGCTTGAAGTCCCGGTGCGTCACCCCGTACGCGTGCACGCTCGCGAGCCCCTCCGCGAGCGCCGCGAACAGCCTGCGGCAGGTGTCCGCCGGCAGAGCGCCCCGCTGCGCGACGGCATGACCCAGCGTCGGCCCCGCCACGTACTCGGTCGCCAGCCAGAACGGGGGCGCCGCCAGCGAGGCGTCGATCAGGTTCGCCGTGTACGCCGACCGCACCGCCCGCACCGTCTCGGCCTCGCGCCGGAACCGGGAGAGGGCCTCCGGATGACCGGTGATCTCCTCGCGGATCACCTTCACCGCCACCAGCCGCCCGCCCGGGGAACGCGCGAGGTAGACCTGCCCCATGCCGCCGGCGCCGAGCCGGGCCAGCAGTGCATGCGCTCCGATGTGGGCGGGGTCGACGTCTCTCAGCGGCTCCATTGAACCGAGCCTGCCACACCGACTTCCCTGCCCCGCAAGCGGGTTGACCAGGAACGCGGCCGGGAACGCGGCCGGGAACGCGGCCGGGAACGGGGCCGGGAATGCGGCTGGGAACGCGGGCTAGGAAGGCGGTCTAGGAACGCGGTCTAGGAACGCGGCGCGACGAACAGGCTCTGCGCGCTCCGCCCGATGGGCCCCTTCTCGTCGTGCAGGACGGCGTCGGCGAGGCCGATCCCGGCCGCGTCCACGCTCGTACGCGCCTGGACGCAGGCCCACTCGCCCGCCGGGTGGCGGTGCAGGTGCACGCTCAGGTCGCTGTTGACGAAGACGTACCGCCCGAAGTCCATCACCGCGCTGATCCCGTTGCCCGAATCGGCGGCGACCAGCACCCGGTCCAGCGGCCTGGTCTCCTCCCCGGCGATCAGCGGCACCTTCATCCGCATCCAGCACGTGCCCGGCCCCGGCTCCACGAACGCGCCCTCGGTGAACCGGGTCTCCATCGCCGTGTGGTAGCCCGTCTCCCACGGCACCGGGAAGAACGGCGTCACCCCCACCTCCCCGGGCGGCGGCAGCTGCGGGCCCGCCGCCACCGCCGGCACCGCGTCCGCGCCCTCGGCCACCCGGATCCGCAGCGCCCGCGCCAGCATCGCCGGCGCACTCGCCCCCTGCGGTACGAGCTCGGCCTCCACCACCTCGGTGCTGCGCCCGGCCCGCAGCACGCGGGTGGTGGTCTGCACCGGGCCGATCGGCACCGGCCGCAGGATCTCGTACGTGATCCGCGCGATCCGCATGTCGCTGCGCGCCCCCGGCCGCTCCTCGACCGCCCGCCCGAGCAGCGCGGCCGGCGGGCCCGCGTGCTGCGCGCCCGCGTCCCAGGGCCCGCGGGTGTACTCGGTGGCCAGGAACCGCTGCGCACTGATCCGCTCGAAGAACGCCATGCCCGAGACGCTACCCGCCGGTAACCCCCCACCGCCAGAGCCTTGCACCCGCCCGATCGGCGGTTCAGCGGGCGAAGCCCAGCCCCACCCCCAGCCCCACCAGCACCGAACCGATCGCCCGGTTCAGCGCCTTCTGCGCCTTGAGCATCCGGTCCCGCAGGCGCGCGTTCGAGAAGAACAGAGCCACCGCACCGAACCAGCCCAGGTGCGCCGCCGACATGAACAGCCCGTACCCCGCCTGCTGCCACACCGGCGTCTCGGGCCCCACCACCTGCGTGAACGTCGACACCACGAACAGGGTGGTCTTCGGATTGAGCACGTTCGTCAGGAAACCGGACCGCAGCGCCCCGACCCGCGTCAGCTGCGGCTTCGACTCCAGGTCCACCGTCAAGTCGGCCCGCGCCCGGAACGTACGGATCCCGATCCACACCAGGTACGCCGCGCCCGCCAGCTTGATCGCCGTGAACAGGGCCGTCGAGGACGCGATCAGCAGACCGACCCCGAGCATCGTGTACGAGACGTGCACCAGCACGCCCGCCGCGACCCCGGCCGCGGCGAACAGCCCGGTGGGCCGCCCGTACAGGTAGCTGTTGCGGACGACCATGGCGAAATCGGCGCCGGGACTGATCACGGCGAGGACGGTGATGACGGCAACTGCGATCACTTCTGTCATGCACGGATGCTCACCGCCCCCGCCCGCCCGATCAAGCCCCCTTCGGCGCTGCCCTCACAATGGAGGGGTGTCCACCACCTCTGACCTGCCCCCGCACCAGCAGCCCCAGCCCCACCTGCACGCCGACTGCGCCAACTGCTTCGCCCTGTGCTGCGTGGCCCTGCCCTTCGCCAAGTCCAACGACTTCGCCGTCAACAAAGCCGCCGGCACCCCCTGCAAGAACCTCCGCCAGGACTTCCGCTGCGGCATCCACACCCGGCTGCGCGACAAGGGCTTCCAGGGCTGCACCACCTTCGACTGCTTCGGCGCCGGCCAGCAGGTCTCCCAGGTCACCTTCGGCGGCCGCGACTGGCGCACCCACCCCGGCACCGCCGTAGCGATGTTCGAGGCCTTCCCCGTCATGCGGCAGCTCCACGAGCTGCTCTTCTACGTCACCGAGGCCCTCGCCCGCCCCGCTGCCCGCCCCGTCCACCCCGGCCTGCGCGAGGCCCTGGAGGAGACCACCCGGTGGGCCGCGGCCGACGCCGAGGCCCTCACCGGCCTGGACGTCGGCGCCCTGCGCCAGAAGATCAACACCCTGCTCCTGGAGAGCAGCGAGCTCGTCCGCGCCAAGGCCCCCGGCCGCAGGAAGAACCACCGCGGCGCCGACCTCATGGGCGCCCGCCTGGCCCGCGCCGACCTGCGCGGCGCCAACCTGCGCGGCGCGTACCTGATCGCCGCGAACCTCAGCGGCGCCGACCTGCGCCTGGCCGACCTGATCGGCGCGGACTTCCGCGACGCCGACCTGCGCGGCGCCGACCTGCGCGACGCCCTCTTCCTCACCCAGGCCCAGCTGAACGCCGCCCGGGGCGACACCGCCACCAAGATCCCGACGACCCTGACCCGCCCGGCCCACTGGGCGTGAGCCGACGCGGCGGCGGGGGCTGACGCGCCAGGGCACGGGTTCGCGGGCTCAGCCCCGGAGCCCGCCCATCCCCTCCGTCACGCCAGGGGCCGCCCCAGCCGCTCCCCGACCCGCTGCCGCAGCAGCTGGTACTCCTCCCACCGCCGCGACAGCCGCCCCTGCGGCCTCGGCCCCATCAGCCGCCCCTCGGTCACCACCTGCCCCCGCCGGAACTGCTCCCGCGTCAGGTCCACCTCTATCCCGCCGGGCAACACGTTCCACGTGTGGAAGCCGTGCTGCTCGCCGTCCAGCCAGACCTCCCCCACCAGCAGCCCGCCGCCCATCAGGTCCTGCACCACCAGCGCCGTGATGTCGCAGTGCCCCCAAGCGGGGTTCTCCGGCGTCCAGGGCTCCCGATCGACGTCGTCGGGCGAGCAGGTCTCGGCCGACCAACCGGCCCGAATGGCCGCCTGGAGGTCCGCCAGGGTCCACACCGTTGCAGTCGTCATCCGTCCAGGGTGCCCCGGGGCACTGACACCGCGCGCGGCACCCGCGGCCGTCAACCACCTGCACTGATAGAACGACTGACGGAAGGTCTGCCGAACCCCGCCATGCCGGACCTGCGACACACCCGCCCGTTCACCCGAACAGCGGCCCCCGTCCAGGTCAGAGCCGCCAAGCGGGCCACGTACCGGGATATCGGGTAAAGAGAGCAGTCAAGTCGACATACGACAGCGGTTTCATCAGCGAAGATAGTGCGTGACCCCTGCCGTCGGCACGGGCTACCGGAACTACCCGTACAGGGGCGGTGAGTTACATGATCCTGGCAGCCGAAAAGGGCGACATCACCACCATCATCGGCGGAATCGCCCCGAACTGGGGGCCGTTCGGCAGTCTCGGCAACGAAGCCAAGGTCATGATCGAAGTGATCATGGCCGTCGCCATCCTCCTCTGCCTCGGCATCGCCATCTGGGGCGCGGCCAAACAGCGCATCGGCGCCACCGCCCTGCGCGACACGTTCAGCGCGGAACAGGGCAAGGGCCTGATCGTGGCCGGACTCACCGGGGTCTTCATCATCGGCTCCCTCGGCACGCTGTTCACGATCGTCTACGGAATGGCCGTATAGCCGGGACCGCCCGCCGGATCCCGACCTGAGGACGACTCACCAGACCGCATCCACGCGGGAACCAGCGCTACCGTCGTACGACGCGGAGGGGGCGGACACGAAATGAGCAACGACGACCAGTACGGCGGCGGGGCCGTCGGCGGCACGGGCCAGACCCGTACCCGCCTGCCGGAATCCGACTCCGACCCGTACGGCGCCCCCCGCCGCACCCCGCGCGCCTCGCGGAGCCTGATCACCGTCGTCGGCGTGGTCGTCCTGCTGATCGCCGCCATCGCGTTCGCGAACCAGTCGGGCAATACCGACACCCCCGACTCCACCGCCGCGGACACCCCGCCGGCCGCCACAGCCGCCACCGGCACCCGCCCGGTCGACGGCAAGAACGGCGGCATCCCGAAGGGCTTCGCCCACGACGAACAGGGCGCCCAGTCGGCCGCCGCCAATTACGCGGTGGCGCTCGGCTCCGACGGCATGTTCGACCCTGCCCGCAGACGGGCGATCGTCCAGGCCGTGTACACGCCCGACGTCGCGGCCGCCCGCCAAGGCGACCTCGACCGCGTCTACACGGACCCGACGTTCCTGGCCCGGCTCGGCCTCGATACCGCCGGCAAGGCCCCCAAGGGCCTGATCTTCATCTCCCGGACCAACCCGGTGGGTACCAAGGTCGAGAAGTTCGGCGGCGACGCCGCCACCGTGTCGGTGTGGCACTCCACCCTGTTCGGACTGGCCGGCGAAGGCTCGCAGAACCCGGTCGCGGAGAGCTGGTACACCAACACCTTCGAGCTCCGCTGGGTGAACGGCGACTGGCGGATCGCCGACTTCACGCAGAAGAGCGGCCCGGCGCCGGTGGGCCAGGACCAGACCGCCTCATCAGCCGAGGAAATGGCCGCCGCCGTGTCGCAGTTCGGGGGGTTCACCTATGCGCGCTAGCCGTCCACACCTGTCGCTCCTGGCCATGGTCACGGCCGTGCAGACGGCAGCCGTACTCCTGGCCACCCGGGCGCTCGCCGCCACCCCCACGCCGAGCGCCACGCCCACGACCCCCGGCGCCAGCCCGAGCCCCACCCCCAGCCCCCAGGGGAGCAACAACCCCTGCGACCTGATCAGGGGACCGGCCAAGGACTACTGCGAACGAGGCCAAGGCGCAACCACCGGCGGAACCCCCCGGACAGGACTGGCGCCGAGCGACCCCACCGAGGCCCTCAACCCCCTCGCCTCCCTGGCCCGCGGCTGCGCCGACGCCGCCGCCTGGATCGTCACCGAGCTCAGCAAGGCCATCAACGGCACCGCCAACGTCGACTTCACCAACGGCGCCTTCCTCAAGCAGTACGCCATCGTCTTCGCGGCGTCCACCATCCTCACGCTCGTCCTGTGGCTCCTCGCCGTCGCCAAGCGCGCCATCCGCGGCGTGCCGCTGGCCACGGCCCTCTCCGAAGCCGTCGGCTTCCTCTGGCTGACCGTCCTCGCCTCCGCCTTCACCCCCCTGATCCTCTACACCGTGGTCTCCGCCACCGACGGCGTCACCGAGGTCATCGCCTCCGCGAGCGGCGGCCAGACCGACGTGTTCTTCGGCTCCTTCATCGAAGCCCTCAAGAAGGGCGACTCCATCGGCGGCGGCCCGATCATGCTGATCGTCGTCTCGCTCGTCACCGTCCTCGCCGCCGGCGTGCTGTTCCTGGAGCTGTTCATCCGGGCCGCCCTGCTCTACGTCGGCGCCCTCCTCGGCGTCGTCGTCTACGCCGGCCTCGTCGACCGCAACCTCTGGGGCCACGTCCGCCGCTGGGCCGGCATCATGATCGCCGTCATCCTCGTGAAGCCGGTCATCGTCATCGTCCTCGGCCTCGCCGGCGCCCTCGCCGGCGAAAAGGGGCCCAACGCCTTCTCCGCCGTCGTCTCCGGCCTCGCCATCATCCTCCTGGCGATCTTCGCCTCGGCGATGATCTACCGCTTCGTCCCCGGCTTCGGCGACGAGATCGCCTCCGCCCGCGCCGGCCGCAGCAAGGCCACCGACGGCGCGCAGGCCGCCGCCGTCATCAGCTCCCCGGCCTCCCTCGTCTCCCAGGGCATCAAGACCCACAGCAGCCGCGGCGCCCACCGCTCCGGCGGCGACAGCGCAAGCAGCGCCCCCCGCCCCGCCAACCCGGTCTCCGGAGGCGTCGCCGCCCACAGCAGCCGCCCCACCGGCGGCGGCGGGAACGGCGGCGGAGCCATCCCCTCCGCCGCACCCCCGCCCCGTACGAGCTCGAGCACGAGGAACACAGGAGGTGACGGGCGTTGACGACCCAGTCCCACCAGCTGCACCCGGTCGCGCCCCGCCGCACGTATCTCATCGGCCGCGCCCGGCCGAACGCGATCGTCGGCAAGAACCGCGAGAGCGGCGAGATCGCCCTGATCATCGCGGGCGCGTTCCTCGGCATGATGAGCGGACTGCTCGTCCCCGACCTCACCCTGCGCATCGTCACCCTCGCCGGCTTCCCCATGCTCGCGCTCGCCGCCGTGTACGTGCCCTACCGCGGCCGCACCTTCTACAAGTGGTTCGAGATCAACCGCAGCTACAAGCGCACCCTGCGCCGGGGCACCACGTACCGCTCCGGCGCCATGGAAGCCGGCACCCGCGCCGCTGACGGCCGCGAGGTCGAGGTCGGCCCGCCCCCCGGCATCGGCCGCATCAGCTGGCTCTCCGCCCCCTTCGGCCCCGACGAGATCGCCGTACTCCTCCACGCCGACCGCAGGACCGTCACTGCGGCCATCGAGATCGAGGGACCCGGCGTCGGCCTGCGCGACAGCGAGGACCAGGAAGCCCTCGTCGACCGCTTCGGCACCCTCCTCAAGCACGTCGCCAACGGAGACGGCTTCGTCACCCGCCTGCAGATGCTCGCCCGCACCCTGCCCGCCGACCCCGACGCCCACGCCAAGGACGTCGCCCAGCGCGGCGACTCCACCTCCCCCGCCTGGCTGCGCGACTCCTACGACCAGCTCCAGTCGATGGTGTCCACCTCCTCCGAGCAGCACCGCGCCTACCTCGTCGCCTGCATGCACTACACGCGCGAACTCGCCGCCGAGGCCCACACCATCGCCCGCGCCGGCAGCGCCCGCCAGGGCCGCAAACTCGACCGCGACGCCGGCCTCGCCATCGTCATGGCCCGTGAGCTCACCGACATCTGCGCACGCCTCGCCGAAGCCGACATCCGCGTCCGCCAGCCCCTGGGCCAGAGCCGCCTGTCCTCCCTCGTGCACTCCATGTACGACCCGGACCACCCCATCGACCACATCCAGGCCATGACCAAGCGCAACGCCTGGCCCGCCGAACTCGACGCGGTCGAACCCACCTACCTCCAGGCCAAGACCCGCGAGTCCTCCACCCGCGCCCCCTGGTGCCACGCCACCGCCTGGATCAAGGAGTGGCCGATGACCCCGGTCGGCGTCAACTTCCTCGCCCCGCTCCTCGTCCACACCCCCGACGTGATCCGCACCGTCGCCGTCACCATGGACCTCGAACCCACCGAGATCGCCATCGAGCGCATGCTCACCGAGAAGACCAACGACGAGGCCGACGCCTCCCGCGCCGCCAAGATGAACCGCACCGTCGACCCGCGCGACGTCGCCGCCCACGGCCGGCTCGACCAAAGAGGTGAAGATCTCGCCAGCGGTGCCGCAGGGGTCAACCTCGTCGGGTACATCACCGTGTCCTCGCGTTCGCCCGAAGCCCTCGCCCGCGACAAACGCACCATCCGCGCCTCGGCCGGCAAGTCGTACCTGAAGCTCGAATGGTGCGACCGCGAGCACCACCGCGCCTTCGTCAACACCCTGCCGTTCGCCACCGGCATCCGACGCTAGCTGGAAGGGAAAGGCCGCCCATGCGAGATCCGCTGTCCGCTCTGACGGACGCCTTCACCAGCTTCCTGTTCGGCAAGGTCGAGACCACCCGCCTGCCCGTACGCACCTCCACCGGACAGGCACAGGCCGTCTACCTGCCCACCGCCGCTCCCGGACTCGGCGACTCCGGCGTGATCATCGGCCGCGAGGTCTACAGCGGCAAGGGCTACATCTACGACCCCTTCCAGCTCTACGGACAACAGCTCCCCGCCCCCCACTGGCTCGTCCTCGGCGAGTCCGGCAACGGCAAGTCCGCCCTGGAGAAGACCTACGTCCTGCGCCAGCTCCGCTTCCGCGACCGCCAGGTCGTCGTCCTCGACGCCCAGGGCGAGGACGGCGTCGGCGAATGGAACCTGATCGCGGAAGCGCTGGGGATAACCCCCATCCGCCTGGACCCCATCGCCGCCAACGACTCCGGGATCCGCCTCAACCCCCTTGACCCGGCCATCACCACCACCGGGCAGCTCGCCCTGCTCCGCACCATCATCGAAGTGGCGATGGGCCACGGCCTCGACGAGCGCTCCGGCTTCGCCCTGAAGGTCGCCCACGCCTACGTCGTCGACGCCATCCGCGACCGCCAGCCCGTCCTCACCGACATCGTCGAGCAGCTGCGCCACCCCGAAGCCGCCTCCGCCGAAGCCATGAACGTCGACATAGACGACGTGCGGGCCTGGGGCCTCGACGTCGCCCTCGTCCTCGACCGCCTCGTCGACGGCGACCTGCGCGGCATGTTCGACGGCCCCACCACCGTCGGCATCGACCTCGACGCCCCGCTCATCGTCTTCGACCTCTCCCACATCGACCGCAACTCCATCGCCATGCCGATCCTGATGGCGATCGTCGGCGTGTGGCTGGAACACACTTGGATCCGCCCCGACCGCAAGAAGCGCATCTTCCTCGTCGAAGAGGCCTGGCACATCATCAACAGCCCCTTCGTCGCCCAGCTCTTCCAGCGCCTGCTGAAGTTCGGCCGGCGCCTCGGCCTGTCCTTCGTCGCCGTCGTCCACCACCTCTCCGACGTCGTCGACGGAGCGGCCGCCCGCGAGGCCGCGGCCATCCTCAAAATGGCCTCGACCCGCACCATCTACGCCCAGAAGGCCGACGAGGCACGCGCCACCGGCCGCGTCCTCGGCCTGCCCCGCTGGGCCGTGGAGATCATCCCCACCCTCACCCCGGGCATCGCGGTCTGGGACGTCAACGGCAACGTCCAGGTGGTCAAACACCTCATCACCGAAGCCGAACGCCCCCTCGTCTACACCGACCGCGCCATGACGGAGTCCTCCACCCCGCACCACCCGCTCCCCGACGACATGCTGGCGGCCGAACTGGAGGCGGAGCAGCGCGCCCTGCTCATGGAACGCCACCAGGGTGGCGGCCCGGGATCCGCGACCACGGTGGCCTAGCCGTGCACGAGAGCGACACGAGACGTACGGGCGCCACCGCCCCGGGACCCGCCGGCCCGGGCAGCGGCGGCGTCCCGGACGGGGTCCTGGTCGGGCTCCTGGCCTTCCTCCTCGGCCTGGCCGCGCTGGTCTGGTCCTCCACCGGCCTATCGGCCCTCCTCGCCCACGGCTCGTGGCCCGGCACCGTCACCTTCGCCCGCACCCCGGGGGCCGTGCGCGCCCTGGTCACGCAACCGCACAACATCCCGGGCGCCTGGCCCGACACCGACCCGGCGGCCCTGTCCGGGTGGGGCCTGTTCTGGGGCCTCTTCGTCGGCCAGCTCCTCGTCCTCTTCGTCCTGACCGTCTTCGTGATCGGCGTCATCGCGCGTACGAAGGCCCGCAGGGCGCGGGCCTCGGCCGAGGCCAAGGCGCAGCCCCATCCCCAGCCCCAGCCCGAGACGCAGGCCGGAACAGCAGCCCAGCCGCCGGCCCCGGAACCCACGGAACCCCACCGGCCCGTCCCGCACCCCACGGCACCACCCGCCACGACACCCACGGTCGCCGCACCCACGGCTCCCCCTGCGGACGACGCGTACCGGTACGGCTTCGGCTACGCCCCGAACGCCACGACCCCGGGCCCCTCCCCTGCGGCGGCCGCGCACCGGCTGGCGTACGGAAGCCCCCAGGAGCGCCGCGTCCTGGCGGCCCGGCAGCTCACCGCCGCGGAAGGCGCGGCCCTCGTCGTCACGTCCTCCCCGCTCCTCTGGTCGCAGACCAAGGACGCCCGGGCCAAGCTGGGCCCCGTCCTCCTCTACGACCCGCAGCACCTGTGCGACACCCCGGCCCGCATGCACTGGAACCCCGCCGACGCCTGCGCGGACCGCGACACCGCGGCCGCCCGCGCCGCGGCCCTGCTGGCCCCCGTACGACCGCAGGCCCGCATGGACGCCGCCGTGGCCGACACCGCCGAAACACTCCTGCGCAGCTGGCTCCAGGCGGCCGCCCTGGACGAACGCCCGTTCAAGCAGCTCCACCGCTGGGCCCAGGGCGCGGGCGCCCAGGACCCGGTCCGCATCCTGCGCACCCACCCCCAGGCGGCACCCGGCGCGGCCGGCGAACTCGAAAGCGCCCTCACCGCCCACCCGGAACGCCGCGAACAAGCCCACCACTTGACGGCCCGGGCGCTTTCCTCCCTGAGCTCGATCCACATCCGCGAGGCCTGCACCCCGAACCGAACGGATGCGCTCGCCTTGGCATCGTTCGCCACCGAAGGGGGCACCCTCTACGTGGTGGGTGAACCTTTGGAGGACCCCCGCACCCACCCGGGTGCGATGCCGCTGCTCACCGCACTCGCCTCCAGCGTGGTCGAGCACGGCCGCCGCATGGCCGCACGGTCATCCCACGGCCGGCTCGACCCACCACTCACCCTGGTCCTGGAGGACGTGGCGGCCGTCGCCCCGATCCCCCAGCTCCCCGCCCTCCTCCAGGAGGACGGCCTCCCCCTGCTGGCGCTGTGCCGCAGCCGCGAACAGGCCCGCGCCCGCTGGCCCCAGCTCTAGCCCGGCTGCCCCTGCGGCCGGGCGAAGACGTACTCCAGCTCCTTGGAGGTCGGGTCGCCCGGCTTCGGGATCACGAGCCCGCTCGGCTCGAAACCGAACCGCCGGTAGAAGGCCCCGGCCCGCTCGTTGTCCTCGTGCACGAAGAGCCGTACGCACTCCAGCGCCGGCTCTTCCCGCGACCAGGCCCATTCCAGTGCGGCCTCGAACAGGGCATCGGTGATCCCCGTGCCGCGCTGCTCGGGCCGCACGAACACGCCCACGACGTGCCCCTGGTTGCGCTCGACGGTCTGCTCGAGGAAATCGGTGGCCCCGATCTCCTCGAGGAACACGGTCACCGTCCCGTCCCACCGCCCGTCGGGGGCTTCGGCAACGAACTGCCGCACACCGTTCCCTTCGGCGGCTCCCCGAGCCCGGTCCTGCCAGAACCCGTCAGGCTTCTCCGCCGCCTGGGCGACGGTCTCCAGGAAGGCCAAAGGAGCCACGGGGTCGCTCAGGGCAGCCAACCGCAGCTCTTTGACCTTCTCCCATTCGTCAGCCCGCACGGGCCGAATCACATGCTGAGTCATGGCCCGGATCCAACCACGCCCACAACCAACCCGCACCCGGATATCGAACACAAGCCGGCCGTGCACCTGCCGCCAAACGCAGAAAAGCCCCGCACCAGAGCTGGTGCGGGGCTTTCCCACAATGATTGTTCGGCGGCGTCCTACTCTCCCACAGGGTCCCCCCTGCAGTACCATCGGCGCTGAAAGGCTTAGCTTCCGGGTTCGGAATGTAACCGGGCGT
>NZ_JBEYXK010000084.1:0-30726 GCF_040645035.1 Streptomyces sp. NPDC046876
GGCCAACTCGAATACCTCGGACGCGCAGACCAACAAGTCAAAATCCGCGGCTTCCGCATCGAACTCGGCGAAATCGAAACCGCCCTCGCCGCACAGAACCAGATCGCACAAGCCGCTGCCATCGTCCGCGACGAACAACAACTGGTCGGCTACGTCGTACCCATCGAAGGCAGCACACCCGACGCCGCAAGAATCCGTCACGCACTGTCCGAAACACTGCCCGACCACATGATCCCCTCCGCCATCGTCGTCCTCGACCACCTCCCGCTCACCCCGAACGGCAAACTGGACCGCAAGGCACTGCCCGCCCCCGACTTCGCCGGCGCCGTCGGCAACCGAGCTCCCCGAACCCCCCGCGAAGAACTCCTCTGCAACCTCTTCGCCGAAATCCTCCAACTGCCCCGCGTGGGCATCGACGACAACTTCTTCGAGCTCGGCGGACACTCCCTCCTCGCCACCCGCCTCATCAGCCGCATCCAGGCGACCTTCGGTGTCAAGCACACCATCAGGACGCTTTTCGAAGCGCCCACGGTCGCCGGACTGGCAGAGCGGCTCAACTCCGACGATGTCGGCGAGTCGCTCGAAACCGTGCTCCCGCTCCGCCCTGCCGGCAGCCGCACCCCGCTGTTCTGCGTGCACCCGGCGGGTGGTCTGAGCTGGTGCTACTCGGGTTTGATGAGCGGCCTGCACACGGAGTACCCCATCTACGGTCTCCAGGCGCGCGGCATCTCGAGGGACGAGCCCCGGCCGACCAGCCTGACGGAGATGGCCGCCGACTACGTCAAGACGCTGCGCAGCATCCAGCCCCACGGCCCCTACCAACTACTCGGCTGGTCGTACGGCGGCACGGTGGCCTTCGCCATGGCCGTGCATCTGCGCCGGCTCGGTGAGGAGGTGGGCCTCCTGGCAATGCTCGACGCATACCCCGAGACCCAGTTCGGGGAGAAGGTCCCCGGCGACCTTGACGCTCTCAAGCTGCTCCTCGACTACGTCGGTCTGGACCTCGACGAGGAGATCAGGGAGTCCACCGACATCACGCGGCTGCTCGAACTCATCCGCACGGAGAGCAGTGTGCTGGCGAACCTCGATACCGAGCAGGTACGCGGGCTCGTGGACATCGTCATCAACAACATCCACCTGATGGACGCCTACGACCCCGAGATGTTCGACGGCGACGTCCTCTTCTTCACCGCCACCGAGGGAAAGGTCGAGGACTGGATGAGCTACGAGGCATGGGTGCCCTATGTGAAGGGCCAGGTGGAGAACCACCTGATCGCCTGCGAGCACACCGAGATGACAGAACCCGGCCCCCTGCGGGAGATCGGCACCGTCGTCAGCCGTGCGCTCTCGCGCCGTCCCGCACAGCAGTGACCGACCAGGAGACATGAGTGAAACTCGACCACCTCTACGTCAGCAGCCTCGGGACGTACCTGCCCGAGCGCATGAGCAGTCGGCGGGCTGTGGAACTGGGCCTGTACGACGAGATCCTCATGCTGGACTCCGGAGTCACCGGCACCCTCGTCGCGGGTGACACACCCCCCGTCGAAATGGCGGTCGCGGCCGCCCGGGAGGCCGTCGAACGCGCGGCCCAGGACCCCGCGGCCATCGACCTCCTGGTGCACGCGTGCATGCTGCGGCCAGGTCCGGAGATGTGGTACGCGGGCGGCTACATAGCCCGTGAGCTCGGCACCGGTCACATACCCGTCTTCGAAGTACGGCAGGGCTGCAACGGCATGCTGGCCGCCCTGGAACTGGCCGCCGGTCAGCTCGCCCTCGACTCCTCGCGCACCACGGCGCTGCTCACGACCTCCGACAACGTCGGAGCGGCGAAGTTCGACCGTTGGCGTGGCTACGGCCCGGGCACCGTGGTCGGCGACGCGGGGAGTGCCCTGCTGCTGGACACCGCCAGCGGATTCGCGCAGGTGCGCTCGATCAACCATGTGCTGATGCCGGAACTGGAGGCGCTGCACCGCGGTGCCGAGCCGCTCTTCGGCGGCCAGGGCCGGGAGACCGTCGACATGGTCGAGCGGGCGCGGCACTTCGGCCGCGCGGGCACCTCCCTGGCCGAGGTCAACGAGACCATCGCGAAGCGCCAGGGAGAGGTGGCGCGACGCTCCCTGGACGAGGCCGGGCTCGGCGTCGACGACATCACCAAGGCCATCTACGTCAACCAGGGCCAGTACCTGGTGGAGCAGTACTTCCTGGAGCCGCTGGGCCTGCCCGAGTCCAAGTCGAGTTGGGACTTCGGCAGGACGGTCGGGCACCTGTCTGCGAGCGACCATGTCGTGGCGCTCGACCATCTGGTGACGACCGGTCAGCTGCAACCCGGAAATCACGTTCTGCTGGCGGGGGCAGCACCGGGATTCGTGGTCAGCAGCGCCGTGCTCACCATCGGTGCCACAGCTTCATGGGCGATCTGAACAGCGAGAGGAAACACAGCATGGCCGACCGGAAGCGCACGACTGCTAAGACCACGGGGACCACAGGGGCCGCGAAGACCACGGGGACGGGAAGGAAGACGACGGCCAGAAGCGAGCCGGCCGGATCCGGGGCACCGGAAGCCGGGGGACCCGCCATCGCTGTCATCGGCATGGCCTGCAAGTTCCCCGGGGCGAACGACCTTGAGGAGTTCTGGGAGCGGCTGCGCGACGGGCACGACAGCATCGTGGAGGTGCCGCCGAGCCGGTTCGACATCAACGAGGTGTACGACCCTCGCCCCGGCACCCCAGGAAAGCTCATCAGCAAGTACGGCGGGTTCCTCGACGGCATCGACGCGTTCGACGCCGACTTCTTCGGCATCGCGCCGCGCGAGGCCCAGCACATGGACCCGCAGCAGCGACTGCTCCTGGAGACCGCCGCGGCGGCCGCGGACGACGCCGGCCTCACCCGCGCACAGCTGGCGGCCGGCAGCACCGGTGTGTTCATCGGCTCGATGGGGCGCAACTACTGGGACACGATGAGCCGTGCCGGTGTCCTGAACCTGTACGCGAACTCCGGCACGGCCCCCAGTGTCCTGTCGGGGCGGTTGTCCTACGCCTTCGACCTCAAGGGCCCGAGCTTCACGGTCGACACCGCGTGCGCCTCCTCTCTGACGGCCGTACATCTGGCCTGCCGGAGCCTGCGCAACGGCGAGTCGTCCATGGCGCTGGTCGGCGGGGCCAACCTGGTCCTCGTACCCGAGGAGAGCGTCACGTTCTCCGACGGACAGATGCTGTCACCCGACGGCAGGTGCAAGTTCGCCTCCGCCTCTGCAGACGGCTTCGTGCGCAGTGAAGGCATCGGCATCGTCGTGCTGAAGCTCCTCGACAACGCGATCGCGGACGGTGACGCCATCCGTGCGGTGATCCGCGGTTCGGCGACCCTCAACGACGGTCGCAACGGCGGCGCGATGATCGCTCCGGCTCGATCGGGTCAGGAGCAGACGCTGCGGGCCGCCTACGCCGACGCCGGGGTGGACCCCGCCCGGGTCGACTATGTGGAGGCCCACGGCACGGGCACCAAGGTCGGTGACCCGGTCGAACTGGGTGCGCTGGCCACGGTGCTCGGTGAGGGCCGTCCGGCCGACCGGCCGCTGCTCGTGGGCTCGGTGAAGACGAACATCGGCCACTGCGAGGGCGCCGCCGGCATCGCCGGTCTGATCAAGGTGGTGCTGTGCCTGGAGAAGGGGGTGGTCCCGCCGAGTCTGCACAGCACGGAGCTCACGCCCGCCGTCGACTGGTCGAGCGTTCCGGTGGAGGTGCCCCAGGAGCTGCGGGCGTGGCCGCAGGACGAGCAGCCGGGCCTCGCGGGCGTCAGTTCGTTCGGTATCTCCGGCACCAACGTCCATGTGGTCCTGAGTGCCCACCGGCCGGAGCAGGTCCCCGAGACGGAGGTCGAGGAACGGCCCCGCCTGCTCGCTCTGTCCTCGCACACGCCGGAGACGCTGCGACAGACAGCGGCCGACTACCTGCGCTACCTCGACTCCGGCGGGGCCGGCGGTGATCTGCCCCTGCGGGACATCTGCTTCAGCGCGGCTGCCCGGCGTGAGCACCGGGAGAGCCGCCTGACCGTGGCCGGCAACTCCCACAAGGAGATCGCCGGCAAGCTGGGCTCCTTCCTCGACGGCGCGGCCACGCCGCTGCTGCGGTCTGCCGACGATGTGTACGAGGCACCTGCGCAGGTGGTGTTCGTATTCCCCGGCCAGGGCTCCCAGTGGGTCGGCATGGGGCGTGAACTGCTGTGCAGTCAGCCGGAATTCAGGCGCGCGATGGAGGAGTGCGACGCGGCGATCCGTGCCGAGGCGGGCTGGTCCGTGATCGAGCGGCTGACCGGGGACTCGGCGCTCGACGGCGTCGACGTCGTGCAGCCGACGCTGTGGGCGATGGAGGTCGCCCTGGCCGCGATCTGGCGTGCGTGGGGCGTCGAGCCGGACTACGTCGTCGGCCACAGCATGGGTGAGGTCGCCGCCGCGTGTGTGTCGGGAGCACTGAGCGTCGCCGACGCCGCCGCCGTCATCTGCCGCCGCAGCGCCCTGGCGAAGGAGGTGTCGGGCAGCGGAGCCATGGCGTCCGTCGAGCTGAGTGCCGAGGAGGCCCGCCACGTGCTGGAGCCGTACGCCGACAGCATCTCCGTGGCCGCGATCAACGGCCCGCGGTCGACGATCCTGTCCGGTGACGGGGAAGCGATGCGCGGCCTGCTGGTCTCGCTCCAGGCGCGCGGTGTGTTCTGCCGCCTGGTGAAGGTCGACTTCGCCTCGCACAGCCCGCAGGTGGAGCCGCTCCGGCAGCCCCTCCTCGACGGGCTGCGGACGCTGAGCGCGCGGGCCGGGAGCGTGCCGATGTACTCCACGGTCCTGACGGAACCCGTGGACGGCAGCGGCCTCGACGCCGACTACTGGGCCCGCAACCTTCGCGAGCCGGTGTACTTCGGGCCGGTTGTCGAACGGCTCCTGGAGGGTGGCCGCACCCTGTTCGTGGAGATCAGCCCGCACCCGATCCTCACCCCGGCGATCAGCGAGTACACCGACCAGTCGGACAGCGGGAGCCTCGTGATCGGCTCGACCCGGCGCGGCGAGCCCGAAGTGTCTGCTCTGTTGGACTCGTTCGGCGCGCTCCACCTCAGTGGGCATCCGGTGGACCTGGCCCGACCGTTCGAGCCGGAAGCGCGGTACGTCCGGCTGCCGGGGCCCGCGTGGCAGCGGCAGACGTACTGGTTCCCGGAGGCGCCGGCGGGCGGCGGACCGGTGACCCGCCGTACGGTGGCGTCCGCGGCGGTCGGCAACGGCCACCCGCTCCTGGGCGGCCCCGTCCCCGGCGTCGACCATGTCTGGGAAGGACCTCTCGACCTCGGGCGCAACGCCTATCTGCGGGACCATCAGGTGCAGGGCGTGGTGATCGTGCCCGGTACGGCCTCCGTGGAGCTGGTGTCCGCTGCCGGTGCGGCCGCATTCGGGGAGCCGCCGGCGCTCGGTGACATCACGTATCACGAGGGCATCTTCGTCAACCCTGCCGAAGACCCGCCGGTCCTGCGCGTAGCCCTGGAGCAGTCGTCCGACGGCACCTGGACCTTCGAGATCAGCACCCGATACGCCGACGACGACAAGCCGCGGCGCAATGTCACCGGACGCCTCAACCCGGCCGAGGCGGCCGCACCGCGGGGCCCCGGCGAGTCGCGGGAAGCCATTCGGCAACGCGCCCGGGAGTCCGACGGGCAGGGGTTCTACCGCCGGTTCGCAGCCAAGGGCAACCAGTGGCTGGGCGCCTTCCAGGGCATCGAGCGAATGTGGTCCCGGGACGGCGAGGCACTCGCCCGTGTCGAGATTCCGGCGTCGATCCGCGATGGTGTGGCAGACCACCTCTTCCACCCCGCCCTGCTCGACGCCTGCGGACAGGCCTTGGCAGCGGTGGTCGAGGAGTCCGGCGGGGAAAGCGAGCACGACGCCTTCGTCCTGGGCGGGATCGACCGCGTGCGCATCCACGGCACTCCGCGGGGCACGCTCTGGAGCCACGCGGTGCGTACGGAGGCCCGCGCCGACGCCCTGGTGGGCGATGTCGAGGTCCGGGACGAGGACGGCACACTGCTCGCCGAGTTCCAGGGCCTGCAGTTGCGGTACCTCATCCCCCGGCAGCTCGGGCGGGACGCATCCGAGTGGGTGCACGAGGTGGTGTGGCGGCCGGCCGCGGCCACCGCCGCGAGCCGCCCGGCCTCCGGGTTCTGGCTGCTGTTCGCCGACGCCGCAGGTACCGCCGAGGCTCTTACCGCCCGTCTCGGCGGCCGCTGCGTCGTCGTGACGCCGGGCGCCGGATATGCGAGGCGTGACGCTGACCGGTACGAGATCGACCCGGACGCGGCCGACGACTACCGGGCGTTACTGAAGGACGTCCGGCGGGAGACCGGCGATCTGGTGTGCGAGGGCATCGTGCACCTGTGGTCGTGCGACAGCGACGACCCGCGGTCCGTGGACGCGGACCTCGCCGCCGTGGCGCGGGCCAATCGGCTCGGCTGCCACAGCGTTCTGCGGCTCTTCCACGCCCTGGAGGCGACGGGGTGGCCCGACACCCGCGTGTGGATGGTCACTGGCGGTGCCCAGCGGCTGCCGGGCCACGACGGGCCTGTCTCGGTCGGCCAGGCCATGCTGTGGGGATTCGGCCGGTCACTGATCCAGGAGTACGGCCAGTGGCGCGGCGCTCTCGTCGACCTGCCGGCGGGCGGGGGGTCCCGTGCCGTCGAGCAGCTCGCCGCCGAGCTGCTGTCGAGCCCGACGGAGATCCAGATCGCCTACCGCGCCGGGCGGCGGTACGTGGCTCGTCTGACCCGCCTCCATGTGCCCGCCGCGGATCAGGCGAGTACGGGTCCGCGGGCCGGGGCGCAGGCCGCCGACCGGGGCCGCTTCGAGGTCAACACCCCTGAGGTCGGACTTCTCGACCAGCTCGGTCCGTTGCCCGCCGAGCCCCGCCAGCCCGGCCCGGGCGAGGTGGAGATCCGGGTGGGGCACACGGCGCTGAACTACCGTGACGTCCTGACCGCCCTGGGCCGCTACCCGGGCGCGCCCCAGGGCGCCAAGCTCGGCTGGGAGTGTGCGGGCGTCATCACCGCGCTCGGTGACGATGTCACCGGGCTGCGCGTCGGTGACGAGGTCATCGCCGTCGCCGAGGGTGCGCTCGCCAGCCATGTGGTCACCGACGCCCTCTTGGTGGCTCCGGTTCCGGCACGGCTGCTGCCGGAGGAGGCGCTCACCCTGCCCGCCGCCTACCTCACGGCGTACTACGGCCTGTGCGAGCTGGCCGATCTCGCTCCCGGCGAGCGGGTCTTGATCCACGCGGCAACCGGCGGCGTGGGGCTGGCCGCGCTCCAGATCGCACGCTGGCGGGGAGCGGAGGTCTACGCGACCGCCGGCAGTCCGTACAAACGAGCGCTGCTGAAGGCCATGGGCGTCAAGCACGTCGCCGATTCCCGCTCCGGGGACTTCGCCGAGTCGGTGCTGGCCGCGACGCGCGGGAAGGGCGTGCACGTCGTCCTCAACTCCCTCGCGGGCGAGGCGATCGAGCAGAACCTGTCCCTGCTCACGCCGTACGGCAGGTATGTGGAGCTCAGCAAGAAGGACCTGCTGGAGAACAGCACCATCGGACTGCTGCCCTTCTCGAAGAACCTCTCGTTCTTCTCGGTGGACGTCGTCGATCTCTTCCGCAACCGCCCCGAGAAGGCGGGTGCGTTACTGGAGCGGGTCCTCGAACTCGTCGACGGGCGGGCGCTCGAACCTCTGCCGTACGACGTGTACGACGTCGGTGACGTGGAGTCGGCGTTCCGGCAGATGGCCCGGGCGCGGCACGTCGGCAAGATCCTGGTGCGTTTCGACGAGGCACAGGAGCCGTCCCCGGCCGTCGCGCCGGCCGGCCTTGGGCAGCGGCTCTCGGCCGACGGCACGTATCTGGTCACGGGCGGGCTCGGCGGCATCGGTCTGAAGTTGGCCGAGTGGCTGGCCGGACGCGGGGCGGGGCACGTGATGCTGCTCGGCCGCAGTCCCCTGGGCGACCGGGCCAGCGCGCTGGACCGCCTCAACCGCACCGGTGCGCGGGCCAGCTACCACGCGGTCGACGTTGCCGACGAAACGGCGATGCGCGATCTGCTGCGGGAGCACACGAGCAGCGGGCGGCCGCCGGTGAAGGGGGTGATCCACGCCGCCGGGGTGCTCGACCTGGTCTCCGCGGCCGAGCTGGGTATCGAGCAGTTCGAGGCCATGGTCCGGCCGAAGGCCCTCGGGGCGTGGACGCTGCACCGGCTGCTGGAGCGCGAGCAGCTCGACTTCTTCGTGTTGTTCTCCTCGGCGTCGGCGGTCCTCGGCTCGCCTCGCCTGAGCGCCTACGCAGCCGCCAACGCGTCTCTGGACGCCCTGGCGCACCTGCGCCGGGCGCAGGGGCTGCCGGCTCTGTCGGTGAACTGGGGCTTCTGGGCGTCCGTCGGCATGGTCGCCCGGTATGCGGAGCGACACGGCCGGGAACTGGCGCCGCAGGGTGTGGAGAGCTTCACACCGGAGGAAGGCATCGCCCTGCTCCAGCGGCTGCTCGATACCTCGGCCACCCAGGTCACCGTCCTGGCAGCGGACTGGGACCGCTGGCGTGCCGCCTACCCTGACGCCGCCCGCGACCCGCTGCTGAGCGAACTCCTCGGCTCCGTACCGGCACCCGCCCTCGTGCCCGAGCCGGAGCCTGCTGCTCCGGTGGTCGCGGCACCGGTGACGCCCCTTGCCGCTCCCACGGAAGGCCCACGCGACGTGCAGAGCTTCCTGGTGGAACGAGTGGCCAAGGTCCTCGCCCTTCCCACCGACCGGCTCAGCACACGCAAGCCGCTGAACCGCCTGGGAATGGACTCCCTCATGGCTACAGAGGTACGCAGCCAAATCCAGCGCGAATTCGGCGTGGTCGTACCACTGGCCAAGTTGCTGAGCGGCCAGAGCATCACCGACCTCGCCGACTTCGTCTCAGCCGAGGGCGTGGCGGCACTTCCGGAATCGGCTCCTGCCGCAACGGAGCCTGCTCCGGTGGTCGCGACACCGGTGACGCCCCTTGCCGCTCCCACGGAAGGCCCACGCGACGTGCAGAGCTTCCTGGTGGAACGAGTGGCCAAGGTCCTCGCCCTTCCCACCGACCGGCTCAGCACACGCAAGCCGCTGAACCGCCTGGGAATGGACTCCCTCATGGCTACAGAGGTACGCAGCCAAATCCAGCGCGAATTCGGCGTGGTCGTACCACTGGCCAAGTTGCTGAGCGGCCAGAGCATCACCGACCTCGCCGACTTCGTCTCGGAGGAGCTGACCACGAAGGGCTGAGCACCGACGCCGAGGGGCCGGAGCTTCGTGTTTCGGTCCCCTCGGCCACACCCCCGCTGATGTGCGGGTGGGTGTTCGGGCAGGGTCCCGCCTGCCCCGCGCGCGCCCGCATGTGCGGGTTCTCCCTCAAGCCGGCTTCGAAGGCCCCACGCAGGGCGGCCTTCTCGGTGCTCGCAGCCACGTGTGGAGCGCCTCGTGGTGGACGCCCGGTCCTCGGCTGACGGTCGGCCACTGGAGCGGCCGTGGACCCCACCACTGCCCCGGCGGGTCACTGACCTCCTCGTCTACCCTCATCGGGTGGATACGTACGTGAACCACCTCGGTAGCAACGCACCCCAGACCGGCGGACTTTCGGCGGGCGCGAGTGTGGCGGTATGGGCTCTGGACACGACCGCGGGCGTGGTCGGCGGGCACCCGGTCGCCGAGGCTCTGCCGATGCTGGACGCCGTCGAGCGGTACCGGGCCGAGCAGCTGTTCCGGGAGGGCGACCGGCGCCGTTTCCTGGCCTCGCACATCGCCCTGCGCGTGCTGCTCGGCAGCTACCTCGGGATGGCCCCGGCCCAGGTGAGGCTGGTCCGCGAGAACTGCCCCTGCTGTGACGGCCCGCACGGCCGGCCCGCCGTGGCCGGTGGCGCACTGCACTTCTCCCTCTCACACAGCGGCGACGTGGCCTACCTCGCCTTCGCCGGGGTGCCGGTCGGGGTCGATGTGGAGGGGATTCCGAGGGCGGATACGATGGCCGACGTACTGACCACCCTGCACCCGACGGAGATCGCGGAGATAACCGCGCTTCCGGAGCCGGACCGCCGGGAGGCGATGGGCCGGGTATGGTCCCGCAAAGAGGCCTACCTCAAGGCCACCGGTACCGGCCTGGCGCTCGGCCTCGCGGAGCCATACGTCAGCTCCGCACGCACCCCGGCCGAAATCCCCGGCTGGACCCTGACCGACCTGCCGGCCCCACCCGGTTATGTGGCAGCCGTCGCCCTCCACACCATGGACCGGGCGCCGACCTCCGCTTCCGCCCAACCACCTCGCACATGGTGAGACCGGGTCCGCGCTGAGGCGCGCACATCAGCAGGCGACCCCGTCTTGTTCAGCCGACGCCAGGCCAGGCTCCTCGCCGGCATCCAGCCGCCGCAGGAACTCTCGCAGCCACCTCCCCGAGCTGGCACGCAGCCTGGCCCGGGGGCGACTTCCTCCTACTGACGCACCATCAGGCAGCCAGCCCACCGAGCACGCAGCGATCACCAACGGACGTCTGACCGACGTGGCCGACCGGGCCGCCCGGATGACGGCCGGGGCGGTCACAGACTCCCGTGAAGTCGTCCCCGGGGCTCTGTTCGTCGCCCTCGCCGGCGAGCGCGTAGACGGTCGCACCTTCGCCGCGCAGACCATGGCGGCGGGCGCGGTCGGGGTGCTGGCCACCCGCCCGGTCGGCATCCCAGCGATCGTCGTAGAGGACGTGATCGAGGCCCTGGCCGCGCTCGGCCGCCACGCACTCGCTCAGCTCCCCGACCCGCTCGTGATCGGCCTGACCGGCTCGGCGGGCAAGACGTCCACGAAGGACCTACTGGCCCAGGTCCTTCCCGCGCTGGGGCCGACCTCGGTCACCGACCGGTCGTTCAACGGCGAGATCGGGATGCCCCTTACCTGCTTCCCGCCGCCCCCGATACCCGGTACCTGGTGCTGGAGATGGGCGCGAGGGGCATTGGCCACATCGCGAACCTGACGACCACCGCCTCGCCGCGGGTAGGGCTGGTCATCAACGTCGGCACCGCGCACGTCGGAGAATTCGGCGGCCGGGAGGCCATCGCGGAGGCCAAGTCCGAACTCGTGCAGGCGCTGCCCGCCGACGGCTTCGCCGTTCTCAACGCCGACGACTCCCTCGTCGCGGCCATGGCCGCCAAGACCCGCGCCCGCGTCCTGCACTTCGGCCTCGGCCGAGGTGAGGGCGCGGACGTGTGGACCGACGACGTGCAGCTCGACTCCGAGGGCCGCCCCTCCTTCACGCTCCACCACGGCGAGGAGCACGCGGGGGGTACGCATGGGACTGCACGGCCGGCACCACGTCATGAACGCCCTTGCGGCGGCAGCGGTGGCCTTGGGCCTGGGCGCCGGGCTGCGGGTCGTGGCCGAGCGGCTGTCGGCCGCGAAGAACTTGACCACCGGGCGTACGGAGGTCTTGACCCGCCCCGACGGGCTGAAGATCGTGAACGACGCGTTCAACGCGAACCCCGATTCGATGGCGGTGGCCCTGACCGCGCTGGCGGCGATGGCCGGTGGACGGCGCACGGTCGCGGTGCTGGGCGAAATGAAGGAACTGGGCGAAGAGGCGCTCGACGGGCACCGGCAGGTCGGCAAACTCGTCGCCGACTCCGGCGTCCGGATCCTGGTGGTAGTCGGAGGCGACCACGCCGATGCGCTGGCCGAGGCCGCGCACCGCCAGAACCCGGACCTGCAGGTGATCCGCACCCCCGACCGGGACGGCGTCCCCGGCGACCTCGCGGGCGTCCTGTGCGCCGAGGACATCGTCCTGGTCAAGGGGAGCCACAGTGTCGGCCTCGAGGCCGCCGCGCTCGCCCTCGCGGCCGACACCACTGACTGACCGGGCTAAGGGTGTTGCAGGCTCGGCCCGCACAGGCGGACGGCCGCCGCGGCCGACAGGTCCGACTCGCGCCAGGCGCGGGCGTCGGCCTTGTCGGCCGGTGCCGGCCGGCCACTGGCGACGACCAGTCTGGGGCCAGCGTCGATGATGACCTGCACGTTCGCGGAGAACCGGTAGTTGCGGGAGGAGGCGCCGACCTTCCGATCGCGGACCGGGATCAGAGCGCCGTGCGCGATCCACAGCCGCTCGATGTCCGCGCCCGGCCGGGGAGCCGGCTCCAGGGCCGGAGCGCGCGGAGACGTTGGATGACGCGGCAGACGGCTGCCGGGGTGATCAAGCCCACCCACGGACGCCCACAGACGGGGAAGGCCCCGCACCATCGAAGGGCAAGGGCGGGGCGTGATCGGAAGCGCCGCGGCTTCAGCAACCGGAAGGCACACGACCCGCACCCGGCGGGACCACCTTTCTCTAGTTATCGCAGGTCAGCGCACTCGACCGCGTGGTTTGAGGTGGGTCGGGGGCAGGTCGGGGGCAGGTCAGGAGCCGGAATCGGAGGGCCGTCGTAGCCCTTCACCTCGCCGAAGCGGGTGCCGGTCATCCAGTCCTCTCGGGCCTGGGCGATCTCCTCATGCGAGCGGCCGATCCAGTTCCAGAACCTCTGGATCGAGAGGCGTTTCCGCAGGTCAGAGCGTTACAGGTCCCTCAAAGTCAGCAAAAGTGAGCAAAAATCAGCATCGGAGCGTCCCACTCGCGGGCGCGATCGCCGCGTGAGCACGCCAGCCGCTTCGGCCCGGCGCGAGTCCGCGGCTCGGCGTGCCGCGAGGATCGCGGCCTGGTAGTGCTCCGGTGATTGGCGGGTGCGGCGAGGGATCACCAGTCTTCTGCTGCCGGCGGGGGAAAGGTAGGTGGCGACGCCGGCCCCGTAGCGGCCGGCTCGCGTGTCATGGTCAGTTTTGTAGTGCAGTGAGTCCTTGATGCCGGCGTCCCGTAGAGCATGCAGGACGCGTTCGGCTTCCTGCGTGTCCCGCCAGTCGAGGGTGAAGATGCAGATGGGGCGACGTGTGTCGTCACTTCCGGGTCGCGCGTTTCGCAGGGTTCCAACCTTGGCTCGATAGCTGAGGCGATTCTCACGGACGGCAATGCACACTGTGGCCCATGCCTGGTCCAGGCAGCTGAGCGGCGGGAACCACAGCCACTTTCCGGCCCATGGAGCCGATTCGGGAAAAGGCGGCGCATCCGAGGACTGGATCCAGAACCAGGGTTCCCCGAGTTCCACGGTGGGAGAGTCGCCGGCCGGTAGTACCGGCTGAGCCATTGGAGCGCTCTTCGTGTCCACGCCACCAGCGTCTGTAGATAAATATGCGCGATGCCGAGTGTTTAGACCTGCATGGGCAGAATTGACCTGAATGATGCACGATTGCGTCGCGATCGGGCTCTCACCGCGTGCTGCGCTGCCGCAGTTGCAGAGGCAGACAGGGATGGGGACGTTCAGCAGCGCGCAGCAAGGCTGATGGACAGTCTGGGACTTCTGCGCTCGGTGCATCCACCCGCATCTGCGGCGGGTCTCACCATGAGGGCCCTGCGGCGTGGGCTCCGTGCAGGGCTGGCAGCACTGCTCCCGCCGGACCTGCCGCAAGGGGAAGTCACCGAGTCCTACAGCCAGATGATCCTGATCAATGGGGAAGGTGTGCCGTGTGAGGCCGTTGAGGACTTGGGCCGGGAGCACTTGGTTCCTCATCAGGCCCTGAACGAGTACTGGCCCTGGGCCCGGATGCGCGCGGAGCAGGAGGAGAGGAGGCTCTTCGACGAGATCCGACGGCTTCCACCATCCGACTACGAACGAGTTAGGACCTTGCTGGCGGAGCACCCAACCGGCGAGCAGGGCGCTCTGTGGGAGCTCTGGGGCGACCTATGGGGAAAGTTCGGCCTGTCGAGCCGGTCTCGGCGTGGCCGCCGTCCTCGATCATGGACAGGACCAGGGCCGTGGTGCCGAGCTTGAGGTAGGTGGAGATCTCGGAGAGGTTGGCGTCGCCGACGATCACGTGGAGGCGGCGGTACTTCTCGGCGTCGGAGTGGGGCTCGTCGCGGGTGTTGATGATGGGCCGCTTGCGCGGCCACCGCGACCAGCAGGTACATGCCGGTCACCGAGACGCCGGTGACGCCGTAGCGGTGTCTCGTGGACCGCCCGGGTGAATGTACTGCCGACAGGGTCTTTGAGATCTCGGCTCGGCCAGGTAGCCGGTCATACTGCACGAATGTCCGCACAGGAGAAAATTCCCCCGCTTATCCACCAGACATGGAAAGATACGGACCTACCTCAGGAATGGCAGAAGTGGTCTGATTCCTGGCGACTGCACCACCCCGACTGGGGGTATCGATTGTGGACCGACGCGGACAATCGCGCATTCCTCCAGGAGCACTATCCGTGGTTCCTGCCGGTCTATGACGGCTACCCCGAAGCGATCATGCGGGCCGACGCGATTCGCTATTTCCTGCTCGACCATTTCGGCGGGCTGTATGTGGATCTGGACTTCGAGTGTCTCAGCCCGGTCTCCGGAATCCTTGACGGGCGCGAGCTTGTCCTCGGATGCGAGCCCGAGGCACACACCCAGCTCCTTCTGGCCCGCCAGCGCGGATTCGGCCGCATCGTCGGCAACGCGTTCATGGCGTCACGGCCAGGCCACCCCCTCTGGGCCCATGTCCACCGCCAACTGGTCAGTGCCCACAAGCTGCCCAGCACTCTCGACGCGACAGGCCCGTTCTTCCTCACCAGAGCGATCGACAGCACCCCGGAGCCTGACTCGATCACAGTTCTCGGCCCGGAGGTCCTGTACCCCAAGGTGAGTCCGTACGCGACAGAGCTGTTCGGCCCGCAGGAAGCCGACTACGACCGCGCGTACGCCGTGCACCACTGGTCGGACAGTTGGGCGTGCGACACCTCCGGGACGCCGCGGACCTCGGCCGGCAAGCGGTTTCCGTTCTGGGCGAGCCAGGAGCTGCAACCGCTCGCCGACGGTGCGCTCAGCCTCGACGCGCAGCGCCGCCGCTGGGCCTCGGGCGCGCCCGCGCCGACGGTGTCATGCCTGATGGTGACCAAGGACCGCTTGGCGACGGCGCGACGGGCGATCACGTGCTTCCGTAACCAGACGTACCGGAACCTCGAGCTGGTTGTCGTGGAGGACGGCACGGGGGATGCCCTCGAGCAGCATATCCGCGACCTGGGCGACTCCCGGATCCGCTATCACCGGCTTCCCCCGGAGGGCCGGCCGTTGGGCGAACTGCGCAATGAGGCGGTGGACCGGGCCACCGGGCCCTACGTATGCCAGTGGGACGACGACGACCTTTATGACCCGGAGCGGGTCGAGACGCAGATGGCGGCGATTCTCGCGCTCGGCGCCGAGGCGTGCTTCCTCGCCCGAGAACAACTGTGGTGGCCCGCCCGCCGCAAGCTCGCGGTCTCCTGCGCACGGGTCTGGGAGGGGTCGATGGTGTGTGCGAAGGACCGGCTCCCGCGCTACCCGGCGCAACGCCGGGGCGAGGACACCCCAGTAGCGGAAGAGGTGGTCCGGACCTGTCGGGTCGTATCGGTTGACGCGCCCGAGCTGTACACGTATGTGTGCCACGGGAGCAATACGTTCAACGAGTCCCATTTCGCGGAGCACTTCGACGTGGCGACCGAGATCTGGGCCGAACCCGGTGCCTACGCGGAGCGGTTGCTGGCCATGGCGACTCGGCTGCCGATCGAGCCCGGGGACATCGCCCCTGCGGAGGCCGGCACTCCCACCGCCCGAACCTCCGAGCGGACTCGACGGCCGGCCGTCGAGTCCGCGACGGCCCCGGCGAGCGAGCGACCCCTCGTGCTGGTGCTCACCCCGCTCAAGGACGCGGCCGCGTTCCTGCCCGGCTACCTGGACAGCCTTCGCGGGCTGGACTACCCGCGCGAGGCCGTCTCGTTGGGTCTACTGGAGGGCGACAGCCGGGACACGACACCGGAACTGCTCCAGCAGGTCCTGCCCGAACTTGAGGCGGAGTACCGGCGGGTCACCCTCGTACGCCGCGACTTCGGTCTCCAGTTGACCGGACCCCGTTGGGAGCCCGCCATCCAGCGCCGACGCCGGTCGGTGCTGGCCAAGGCGCGAAACCATCTGCTCTCCCGGGCCCTCGTCGACGAGGAGTGGGTGCTGTGGCTCGACGTCGACGTCACCGGCTACCCGGCCGACCTGGTCCAGCGTCTGCTCGGGGCCCGCAAGGACATCGTCGTCCCGCACTGTGCCACCACGCCCGGTGGGCCTACGTACGATCTCAACACCTTCGTCCTTCACCCGAGGGCCGGCACGCTCAACTGGTCCCAATGGCTGCATGACGGCATCCTTCAGCCCCCCAGGGGCTTCGGCCGGACGTACCTCGAGGAGTTGCGCGGGCGAGGACTCCTGCGCGTCGACTCGGTCGGCGGCACCACATTGCTGGTACGCGCCGACCTTCATCGTGACGGCCTGATCTTCCCGCCCTTCCCGTACCAGCACCTGATCGAGACCGAAGGGTTCGCAGCGATGGCCCGGGACATGGGCAGCGCCTGCTGGGCGCTGACCGACCTGGAAGTGCTGCATCCGCATCACGCCCAGGCGCCTGTGGCCACCGAGGCCGTCTCGGTGTCCTGATCCGGGGCCACAGGGCCGTCGGCACAGCCTGTACGCCTACCAGCGCCCCCTCGCAGAGAGTGCCCGTTTTGACACGCTTGGTAGGCAATCTTACGGTGGCACTACTGCCCTGCCGTGGAGTTCACCGGCATCCCAGGGCAGTTCCCCCACCCACAACAGAAAGGCGCCACCGTGAAAGCGCGCGCCATCACTTCCCTAGCCCTTCCTGCCGCACTGGCCACCGCCGGACTGCTCAGCACCGCGGAGGCGGCGTACGCCTCCCTCGGTCCGAACACGACGGTCTCGGCGAAGTACGGGCAGCAGATCCAGCCGCTGGGTGACGTCACCCTCACCCCGGGGGCGGAACACCCCTGCCCCCCGTTCGCCAACGTCACGATCACGGACTACGGGCACTGCTGCACGCCCGTCGGCAACATCACGATCCCGGACTACGGGCACTGCTGCACGCCCGTCGGCAACATCACGATCCCGGACTACGGGCACTGCCGCGAGCACGACCACGACGAGCACGGGCCTCACAGACCCGACCACAGGCCCGACCACTGGTCCGACTACGGGTCGCTGGAGCGCCAGAGCTAGCACGTGGTTCAGCAGGTCTGCTCCGGCGTGACCCCGGAACGGGGCGGGGGGGGCCACGCCGGGCCTGTCGATCGCGACCACCCATCACCCGGTTCTCCTTCCTTCCCGCTCCCGTTCCGAAGCAAAGGACGGCGCATGCCCCACAGTTCCGACCCCGTGGTCTCGGTGGTCATCCCGTGTCATGACTACGGCCGCTATCTGCCCGAGGCGGTGTCCAGCGTCATTTCACAGACGTTCCGCGACTGGGAGATCGTCATCGTCGACGACGGCAGTACCGACAACAGCGTCGACGTGGCCGAGGCCCTCATCGCCCACCACCCCGACCGGCGCATCAGGCTGCTCCAGCAGGCCAATGCCGGGGTCTCCGCCGCGCGCAACACGGGGATCGAGGCCAGCGCCGGCCGGTACATCCTTCCGCTGGACGCCGACGACGTGATCGCGGCCACGATGCTGGAGAAGACCGTCGCGGTACTGGACAGCGACCCCGGCGTCGCCATCGCCTCAACCGATGTGTTCGCCTTCACCGACGACGATCTGCCTCCGCAGGCGATGCCCTTCCCCGCCTACAGCAGAGAACTGCTGCTCCAACGGCTCATCATGTTCTACTGCTCGCTGTTCCGCCGCGAGGCATGGCAAACCGTGGGCGGGTACAACGAGGGAATGCGGGCCGGGGAAGACTGGGACTTCTGGATCGGCTGCGTCGAGCACGGTTTCGATGCTCACCACATCCATGAGCCGCTGTTCGGGGCGCGCAACAAGGACACAGGACTGCACGTGGAAGCCGCCGAGAACGACCTGGCGATCCGGGCGCGGATCGTGGCCAACCACCCGGGCTTGTTCAAACCGATCACCCGTAACTGGGCACAGGCCGTGCTCAGCCAGGACGCGGAGGCCTGCTTGCGGGACGATCATGTGCCGGACGACATCCTCACCCGGGCAGCCGAGATGGACCAGTTCCTCACTGCGGTCATGGCCCTGCAGCGCACAGCGCGGGTGCAGTACTACCACATCAAGCGACTGGAGCAGTCGCTGGCCGCTCACAACGGCACCGTCGGCCCGCCCACCTGGGAGAAGGGCCCCACCCAGACGGCTCCCGCCATTTGACAGGTGTAGGAGCTCCCGCTTCATCGTTTGGCGTGTTGAGAAAACGAGCCGCCGAGATCGCGGGCCATCTGGTTGACCTGGTTGGTGTTGCGTAGGCCGAGTACGTGGGCGACTCCTGCCGCGTACAACACCCTCTACTTTGGCTGCACCGAGCGCGTGATGCGCTCTACCAATTGCCTCTTACTCATAGCGGACCTCCATGGAAGATCAACCATTCTGGCAATGAGCCTTTCCAACCTGTCGGTAGGATGCGGTGGTTGGGCTGACAACGTAGCGAAGCCCCTGGTAGATGGGTTTTCGACCAAGAAGACCCGTCTCCACCAAGGGCTTCGTGTGCTTGTCTACCCCTCCGGACTGGACCTGTCCAGCTCTGCCCTGCGCTTCCTCACCACTCGCCTGAGAGAACACCGCCGGCTGCTCGGCACCCGATGGCGGCGCCTGAGTGCCGGCCGGCAGGCCCTGCTCGCCCTTGCCCACCTCCGCAACGGCCACCCCTACGCCCAACTGGCGGCCGGGTTCGGCATCGGCACCACCACCGCCTACCGCTACATCACCGAAGCCGTCGACCTCCTGGCCTCGCTCGCCCCCACCCTGGCCGAGGCCGCCCGGGACAGCTTCGACCAAGGCGTACGTCCTGCTGGATGGCACGCTCCTGCCGATCGACCGGATCGCCGCCGACCGACCCTTCTACTCCGGCAAGCACAAGAAACACGGAATGAATGTGCAGGTCATCGCCGAACCTTCCGGACGTCTGTTGTGGGCATCACCCGCCCTTCCCGGAGCCGTCCACGACGTCCGCGCTGCTCGCGAGAACGGCATCATCGACGCTCTTGCCGAGGCCGGCGTCCCGTGCTGGGCCGACAAGGCGCACCGCGGAGCCGGCGGCACGGTCCGTGTCCCTTACCGGGACAGATGGGAGACCCTGTCCAATGGCCAGCAGGCGGTCAACCGCTGCCACGCCAAGATTCGGGCCCTCGCCGAACAGGCCGTCGCCACCCTCAAGTCCTGGCGACTGCTGCGCAAGCTGCGATGCTCGACCACCCGCATCACGAGCCTCGTCCAGGCTGTCCTCTGCCTGCATCAGGCCAGCTCAGACTGAAGATGGAAAAGGCTCACTGCCAGCGCCCCCGGGCCCCGCCATCCTCCCGGCCCTGCCTCCAGCGCTGTTGGGGCCACCACTCCTTGGGCTCTCCCACCACTTCACAACGTAGCCGATCACCTCACCCCCTTGGCGACCTCCCACAAATCGGAACTCAAAGCAATCGAGTCCCTGCCCTTACCTCAGGCTGGGCTACGTGGATCCGGCCGACACCTCACCGCGAACCGGAACCGGACACCAGGAGACCTTCCGCCGATGCCGGCTCATCGGCTGCATCTGCGCCCGGCCCAGGTCGGGTCCTTCTCGTACGCCGACGGGTTGCAGAGGGCCAGCTCTCGTGGCAGTTTCCGGCGGGCAAAGTCGAATCGGGCGAGTCCTGCGAGGAAGCGGCCGTCCGTGAGACGAAGGAGGAGGCCGGCCTTGAGGTGGTCGCCGTTGCTCCGCTGGGCGAGCGGGTCCATCCCATCACCGGCCGGCACGTGTCGTACACGGCCTGCGAGGTGGTCGGGGGGACCGCGCATGTGGCGGACGCCGATGAAATCGCCGAGGTCGCGGGTGACCCTGCCGGAGATCCCGCAGTACATCCCTTACGGATCTTCAAGCCGGTCCAGCGACACCTGGACACCGTCCTTCGATCTTGACCACCGCTGCCAGGGCGAGAACGCCTCAGCGGCACCGCAAGGACGTTGTCACTTGTACACAAGATCCGCCACGCATGCTTCATCCACGAATCGCACGTCCGGCCCGATCCGAAGTCACGACCGTTGGTGCCAGCAGCGCGGTGGCTGCCACCACTGCCCTTACGGGCAAGAGGTCTTGCCTGGACCAGCAACCAGGATCTAACTACTCGTCAGTAAAGTCGGCAAAAGGTCAGCATTCGTCCGACCAAACTTGGTTACAGCCTGCAACAAATGAGACTCGACCGTCGGCTCCGAAGGCTCTCGCGCTGCGTCCGGCGACCTCCCCTGCGAAACCAAAATCGGAGGGCCGGGTGCGGGCGCGACACCCAGCCCTCCTCCACACAAACCAACAGGTCAACGCACTCTTCCTCGGGGCTTCAGGTGCGTCGGTGGAAGCTCGGGAGCCGGAAGCGGAGGGCCGTCATAGCCCTTCACCTCGCCGAATCTCGTCCCGTTCATCCAGTCTTCGCGGGCCTGCGCGATATCATCGTGTGACCGTCCGATCCAGTTCCAGAACATGACGATCTCCTCCTCGAACGGCTCGCCGCCGAGGAGCATCAGGTCGGCGTCCGAGGTGGCGCGGAGCGGGAGGTCGGTGCGGCCGCAGCCGAGGTAGAGCATCGAGCCCGGCAGGACCGGGACGCCGTCGACGTGGGCCTCCCCCGACATCGACAGCACGGCGTACTCGAAGTCCGGCTCCAGCGGGAGCCGGGTCTCGGTGCCTGCCGCCAGGGCGATGTCCGCGCCGACGATCGGGCTGTACGCCGTGCCCGGCGAGGTGGCGGTGTCCAGGGTTCCGAGGATCACCGTCGCCGACAGGCCGGGGGCCGTGACGTGCGGGAGCTCGGCGTGGTGCTGGAAGTGCGGCTCCACGTCGCGGTGGGCATCGGGGAGCGCGACCCACAGCTGGGCGCCGTGCAGGAGGCGGCCGTGGGAGCGGGGGCTCTCCTCGGAGTGGCTGATACCGCGGCCGGAGGTCATCAGGCCCAGCTCGCGCGGGCGGATCGTCTCCAGGCTGCCCACGCTGTCGCGGTGCAGCACCTCCCCGTCGTGCAGCCAGCTCACGGTCTGGAGCCCGGCGTGGGGGTGGGGGGCGACCTGCATGCCGGGCTCGCCGGCGATGTCGTCCGGGCCGTAGTGGTCGACGAAGCACCAGGCGCCCACCATGCGGCGGCCCAGGTTCGGCAGGAGTCGGCGGACCTCGGTGGACTCACCGAGCTTGACCTTGCGCGGGGACAGGAGCTCCCGCACGGGCTCGGCCACGACGAATCCGCGGCCGCCGCAGGCGGAGAGTGCGGGCTGGCGATCGAGATTGCTCATACCGCACAACTTAGTACCGCAGCGACCTCCGCGTTCCGTGGAATGCGCGGCTCCTGTCACGTGTTGGAGGGGGCGGACGCAGCACCCGAACGGCGGAAGGGACACGATGGACGCGCCGACGGCGTACTACGAGCACGGGACGGCAGCCGAGCGCTGGGCGCGCGCCGGGCTCTTCTTCGACGCGAAGGAGTACGCGGCGGCCGCGCGCATCCTGGAAACGGTGACGGCCGAGGCCCCCGAGCAGCTGGCGCCGCGGCTGCTGCTGGCCCGCGCCTGCTACCACTCGGCGCAGCTGGGCCGCGCCGAGCGGGAGCTGCGCGCCATCCTGGAGCGCTGGCCGGTGGAGGACTACGCCCAGCTGATGCTGGGCCGCACCCTGGAGCGCCAGGGCCGGGCCGCCGAGGCGGCGCCGTACCTGCGGCTCGCCGCGGCGATGGCCGGCGAGTTCCCCGAGTAGGGGGAGCTCCCGGGGTAGGGCGGGTTCCCGGAGCAGAGCAGGTCAGGGCCCCGTACGCGCGCGGTGGCACCGCCCCCGCCCCGCGTGTGCGGGGGCGGGGGCTGGGCTCGGATAGCCTGGGGGCACGATGAACCGTTTGACCACGCCTTTCGGCTCCTACGAGCTCACCCGCTTCCCCGAGGACCCGCGCGACCGGCTCCGCGCCTGGGACGCCGCCGACGAGTACCTGCTGCGCCACCTGGACTCCGGTACGGGCGAGCGCGGCCCGGTGGACCTGGCCGGGGCCGGGCAGATCACCGTGCTCGGTGACCGCTGGGGCGCACTGGCGACGGCCCTGGCCGCCCACCGGCCGACGCAGATCACCGACTCGTACCTCACGCGCGCCGCCACCGAGGCCAACCTGAAGCGCGCCGGGGCGGCCGAGGACGCGGTCACCCTGCTGACCACGCAGGACGCCCCGCCGGAGCGGATCGACGTGCTGCTCGTACGGGTGCCCAAGAGCCTGGCGCTGCTGGAGGACCAGCTGCTGCGGCTGGCCCCGCACGTGCACGCGGGCACCGTGGTGGTCGGTACGGGCATGGTCAAGGAGATCCACACCTCCACGCTGAGCCTGTTCGAGCGGATCCTCGGGCCGACCAAAACCTCGCTCGCCGAGAAGAAGGCCCGGCTGATCTTCTGCACGCCGGAGGTGGCCGCGGGCGGCGCGGCCCCCGAGGCGCCCGCCGGCGGCGGCTGGCCGCTCACGTACACCCTGGACCGGGACGCCGGCTCGGGCGCCGGCCTGACCGCGGTGAACCACGCCGGCATCTTCTGCGCGGACCGCCTCGACGTCGGCACCCGCTTCTTCCTCCAGAGCATCCCGAACAACACGGCCGGAGCCCGCGTCGTGGACCTGGGCTGCGGCAACGGCATCGTCGGTACGGCGGTCGCGGTCGCGGACCCGGACGCGGAGGTCGTGTTCGCGGACGAGTCCTACCAGGCGGTCGCCTCCGCGCGGGCCACGTACGAGGCGAACGTGCGCAGCGGCCGCCGCGACCGGGCCGAGTTCCTCGTCGGCGACGGGCTCGCGATGCTGCCCGCCGCGTCGGTGGACCTCGTCCTGTGCAACCCGCCGTTCCACTCCCACCAGGCGACGACGGACGCGACGGCGCTGCGGATGTTCGCGCAGGCGCGGCGCGCCCTGCGGCCCGGCGGCGAACTGTGGATCGTCGCCAACCGCCACCTCGGCTACCACACGCACCTCCGCCGCCTCTTCGGCAACAGTGAAGTCGCCGCGAGCGAACCGCGGTTCGTGGTGCTGCGGGCCGTCAAGCGGGAGAAGCGTCCGCGGCCCATGTGACCTGCCGGTACGTCCTACACTCGGCCGCGTGAGCAGCCTGGTGCACGACGACGCGGCGGACGACGGCACGAGTGACGGCCCGGATACCGGTGCCAACCCCGGTCCCGGCACCGGTCCCGGCACCGGCACCGGCCGCTACCGCCGGGAGGACCTGGCCCGCGCGGCCGGCGTCAAGGTGCGCAACCTGCGCTACTACCAGGAGCGCGGGCTGCTGCCGCCGCCCCGCCGCGAGGGCCGGATCGCCTGGTACTCCGAGGACCACCTCACCCGGCTGCGCCTGATCAGCGACCTGCTCGGCCGTGGCTACACCGTCAACGGCATCGGCGAGCTGCTGCACGCGTGGGAGGCGGGCGGCGGCTTGTCCCAACTGCTGGGCCTGGAACGGGCGATGACCCGCGACTGGGTCCAGGAGGAGCCGGTCACCATGAGCCTGGCCGAGCTCGGCGATCTCTTCGGCCCGGCGGCCACGGCCGAGGACACCCGGCGGGCGGAGCGGCTCGGGTACGTACGCATCGAGGGCGACCGGGTCACCCACCGCAGCCGGCGGCTGCTGGAGGCGACGCTGACGCTGGTGCGCCAGGGCGTGCCGCTCGCGGAGATCCTGGACGCGGGGGACTTCGTGCAGGTCCAGGCGGCCGCGCTCGCCGACCGGTTCGTCGGACTGTTCCGGCGGCATGTGATCGGGGCGGACGGGCTGGAGCACCTTTCGGCCACGCAACTGGATCACATCGGCGCGGCCGCGGCGGCGCTGCGGCCGGTGGCGCGCGAGGTCGTGGCCGCGGAATTCGCGAAGGCGATGGCCCTGCGGGTGGAAGCGGAGGTTGCCGAACTGCTGCGCGGGGGTCTCTAGCCACAAGAAACCGTTGCCGGGATTTCGCCGCGCAGTAGACGCCGAAGCCATCGCCCGCGCACTGCGGGAGGACAACGGCCGGCTTCACGAGCGCGTCGCCGTCCATGCCCAGGTCATCCACGAACTGCGCACCGAGCTGGACCGGCGCACCGACATCAGAGGTCAGCGCAGCCACGTCCGGACTCTGCCCACCAGCGCTACTTGATGCGCGAGGCTCCCGGCGCTGTCAGGGACCCTTTGCACTCTCGCGGGGGTCGGTAGCTGTGATCTGCTCAACGAACCGCCGTACCTGTTCCTCGACGGGCTCCTGCGCAGTCACGGACATGACGTGCCAGCGGTACGTACCGCCTTCGTCGAACTGGCTGGTGACGAAGGGCATGACCACTTCAGCAGACTCCCCCCGCTCTTGCACACGGATGCCGTGCACGAACGGCTGGCAGTCCCACCGCTTGTACCAGTCGGTTGCAGCGATCCGGTGGGCCAGTAGACGGGCCGCCGTGTCTACGGGCTCCTCCCAGCTGTGGTCAGCTACGACCCGAGCCAGTTCGGCGTCGTACTGTGAGGCGTCGAATCGGACCTCCGGTAGGACAGGGACCCGGATGTCGTTGGTGTTCTCCCAGCTCACCCACTCGACGTGATCGCCACGACGCTGGATGGTGACGAACACTCCTCCACAGCAATCGGTGACGCAGTCGTTGTTCGACAGTTCGACACGGCGAGGCTCGCGAGCGGCCCACAGCGGCCACGTCTCCGATGAACCGAGCCACATCTGCTGATAGCAGCTTGAATCGCCGTCCGGATGCATCTCCTCCAGCACGTCCTGGTCGTTGATCAAAGGACGTATGGCCGCCCCCTTCATGATCGCCTGCGGATGCGGAAGGACAGGACGGAGAGCAAGGACGCTCACCGGCGCAACGTGTTCCATGCCGCCCATGATCCCCGATCAGGAGCGCAGGATGGGAGCCCCGCCGGTGGGCCTGAGCCTCACCTCTGTCCGAGCGCGGGGGTATGGACCGGTTCGGCACTCAGCGCAGCGAGCCGACAACAGCTCGGAGTAGGCGAGAGAACGGGGGCAGTGACCGATCGGTAGGAGTCGGCCGAAAAGGCGCGCTCGAGCAACCTTGCCAACCACCATTGGCACTCTTACATTCAACTCGTCGGTAACAACGGTGCACAGCCGAAATAAGGGACGATCTCATGACGGACTCCCCTTCCTCCGACTTATCGGATGTATCCGGCCCGCCCGGCAGAGACGCAGACGCCGGCATCGGCACCGGCCGGGTCCGCTGGCGTCGCTTCGCCGTTCTGACCCTCCCCGCCGTGGCCGTGACCGCGGGTCTCGGCATCGCCCTCGCACAGGGCGCGCTTGCCGCCTCCTTCGCCGTGTCGGGGCAGCAGTTCAAGGTGTCGGCCAGCAGCCTGGAGGGCGAGGGCTTCGCCCAGTACGGAAGCATCGACGTCAACGCCCGCCAGGAACTGGTCCCGGTGGCGGTCACCGCCATCAAGGAAGCCAAACTCCACCACCTCTGCCAGTCGGTGGTGACCTCGCTGCCGGTGGTCGGCGACATCTCCCTCAACCTCACCGCCGGCAAGAACTCCCCCGTCGAGGCGAGCAACCTCTTCGTCGACGCCACCCAGCTCTCCGGCAACGCCGTCTTCACCAACATCGAGATCGGACGCGACGCCTCCACCCTCGACAAGGGACCGGCCGAAGCCGTCGGCATGCAGGACCTGTTCGCGCAGCAGGCCGACAGCGTCAGCATCACCGATCTCCAGCAGACGGCCTGGGCCACCAACGCGGGCACCTTCAAGCTCTCCGGCCTCAGCATGAACATCAGCAAGGGCAAGAAGGAATGCTTCTGAACCGCTGGCGGCGGTGGCGGCGCAGCAGGCCGTTCTGGGGCGGGCTCTTCGCCGTCCTCGCCGGGGCCGAGATCTGCGCCCTGCCGCTGGCACCGCTGAAGGTCATGCTCCAGCAGGGCGTGGCGGGCATCCCGTCCGTGCTCATGGGCATCGTCATGATCGTGCTCGGCCTCACCGCCTGGTTCGCCCCCGCCCAGCGCGGCCTCGCCGGTGTCCTGACCACGCTGATCGCCACGGCCGCGCTGGTGCTGTCCAACCTCGGCGGCTTCCTGATCGGCACCCTGCTCGGGATCCTCGGCGGCGGCCTGATGTTCGCCTGGCAGCCGAACGCCGCCCCGGCCCCTGCTCGTTCCCCTTCCCCCTCACCCACGCCTTCCCCCTCCGCCACGCCTTCCCCCACCCCCACGCCGTCCCCCACCCCACCGCACCCCGATCCCCAAGGAGCACAGCCATGAGCAGAAGGCGCACCGCGCTCGCCCTCGGGTTGGCAGCCGCCGGAGTGCTGTCCGTGGCCTCGGCCACCGCCACCGCCTCCCCCGCGGCCGCACCCGCACCGCTGGCCGGGTCCACCACCGTCACCCCGGCCGGGCACGCGTTCAAGGCCACCCTCAGCGGCAAGGCCACCCTCAAGGCCGGTTCGGTGACCGTGACCTGCACGGTCTCCGTCTCCACCGGCACCGTCCCGGCCGCCCCCGGCAACCAGAACGCCGCCGGACCCGTCTCCTCGCCGCTCACCCCGCCCACGTACACCTCGTGCACCTCGAGCATGCCGGGCGTGACCCCGACGGTCACCACCAGCGGTTCCTGGTCGGTGTCCATGCAGGACGGGTCCCCGATCACCGCCACCATGACGGTGCCGACCGGCGGGCTCGTCGTGCACACGACCGGCCTGGCCACCTGTACGGTCACCGCCGCGCCCGCCGGCCCCGCGAACGTCAGCGGGAGCTGGGTCAACGGCGCCCCGCCGAGCCTGACCTTCACCAACGCCTCCGTGCCGGTGACGGTCACGGGCGGCTTCGGCTGCCCGACGAGCGCGACCTCGTCCGTCTTCAACGCCGTCTACAAGGTCACCGACACCACCGACCCGGCGCAGCAGATCACCGTCGGCCCCTGACACCGGCCGGCGCCGAGCGGCCCACGCCGACCGGGCTGCCCCGATCGGGCCCGCCGCGCCCGGGCCACGCCGGGCCCGGCGGGCCGCACTCGGTATGACCATCCGAGGTATGACATGACCACCCGCGGCATGACTACCCGCGGTACGCCTCCAGCAGCCGCAGCCAGATCTCGCTCATCGTCGGGAACGCGGGGACCGCGTGCCACAGCCGGCCGATCGGGACCTCCCCGGCGACGGCGATCGTGGCCGCGTGCACCAGCTCGGCCGCGCCCGGCCCGACGAAGGTGGCGCCGAGCAGCACCTCCCGGTCGAGGTCGACGACCATGCGGGCCCGGCCCCGGTAGCCGTCGGCGTACAGGCCCGCGCCGGAGACCTTGCCCAGGTCGAAGTCGACCGCACGGACCCGGTGCCCGGCCCGCTCCGCCTCGGCCAGGGTGGGGCCCACCGCCGCTGCCTCGGGGTCGGTGAACACCGCCTGCGGCAGGGCCCGTACGTCGGCGGTCGCCGCGTGCGCGCCCCACGGGCCGGTGTCCGGCTCCGGGGTGCCGGCCGCGCGGGCGGCGATGGCGGCGCCCGCGATCCGCGCCTGGTACTTGCCCTGGTGGGTCAGCAGCGCGCGGTGGTTGACGTCCCCGACCGCGTACAGCCAGTCGTGCGCTTCGCTGCGGCAGCTGTCGTCCACGGCGATCCAGTCGCCGGGAGCCAGTCCGACCGTGTCCAGCCCGAGGTCCTCGGTGCGCGGCGTACGGCCGGTCGCCATCAGCAGCTCGTCGCCCTCCACGATCTCGCCGCCCTCCAGCACCACCCGGACCGGGCCGCTGCCCCCGTCGCGTACGACCGCCTCGGCCGAGACGCCCGTACGGACCACCGCGCCGGCCTCGCGCAGCGCCTCGGCGACCAGCTCCCCCGCGAAGGGCTCCATCCGCGGCAGCAGCCGGGAGCCGCGGACGAGCACGGTGACCTGTGAGCCCAGGGCCTGCCAGGCCGTGGCCATCTCCGCGGCCACCACGGAGCCGCCCACGATCAGCAGCCGGCCCGGCACCTCCCGGGCGGAGGTGGCCTCGCGGCTGGTCCAGGGCCGGGCACCGGCGAGCCCGGGCAGCGGGGGGACCACGGCGCGCGAGCCCGTGGCGACGACGACCGCGTGCCGGGCGGCGAGGACGTGGTGCTCGCCCTCGGAGCCGGTGACGACGACCCGGCGCGGTCCGTCCAGGCGGCCGTGGCCGCGGTGGAGGTGGGCGCCGATGGACTCCAGCCAGTCGGCCTGGCCCTCGTCCTTCCAGTTGCCGGTCCAGTAGTCGCGGTGCGCGAAGACGGCCGGCGTGTCCAGCGGGCCGCCGACGGCGCCCGCGAGCCCGGGCACCCGGCGGGCGTCCGCCCGGGCCAGCGCCGGGCGCAGCAGGGCTTTGCTGGGGATGCAGGCCCAGTACGAGCACTCCCCGCCCACCAGCTCGCTCTCCACCAGGGCCGTGCTGAGCCCGGCGGCGCGGGTGCGGTCCACCACGTTCTCGCCGGCCGGCCCGCCGCCGAGGACCACGACGTCGTACTCCACCGTTTCCGACATGCGCGCCCTCCAGGGCCAGGGGTCGACCGGAGCGAGCCCCCGGGGGCTCAGGGGCTCCCGGGGCTCGTGTTCCCCGTCACCTTAGCGACGGTTCAGCCACGGTCCTGCTCCGCCGCGGCGATCTTCGCGCGGACCTCGTCCATGTCGAGGGCGCGGGCCTGGCCGATGAGGTCGGTCAGAGCCGCCTCCGGCAGCGCGCCGGGCTGGGCGAAGATCGCCACCTGGTCCCGGACGATCATCAGCGTCGGGATCGAGGTGATCTGGAAGGCGGCTGCCAGTTCCTGCTGGGCCTCGGTGTCGACCTTGGCGAAGAGCAGGTCGGGGTGGGCCTCGGAGGCCTTCTCGTACACGGGGGCGAACGACAGGCACGGCCGGCACCAGCCCGCCCAGAAGTCGATCAGCACGAACGGGTTCTCGCTGACCGTCTGGTCGAAGTTCTCCTTGGTGAGCTCGACAGTAGCCACGGTTCCAGACCTCCTGATTGCCTCGTATGGTCTCTGAAACGATCGGCCGGCCGCCCGCATTCCGGCCCGCATTCCGGGGGCGATCCGCCGACGGCGTGTCGGCTAGAACGGGTGTCCGGCGGGGGTGGCCCGCAGGGTCGTCCAGCGCAGCTCCGTGAAGGCCTCCAGGTTCGCCTCCCCGCCGAACCGGGCCCCGGTGCCGGAGGCCCCGACCCCGCCGAAGGGGGCCACGGCCTCGTCGTTCACCGTCTGGTCGTTGACGTGCGCGATCCCGGTCGGTATCCGCTCGGCCAGCTCCAGCCCGCGCGCGGCGTCCCGGGTCACGATCCCGAGGGAGAGCCCGTACGGGCCGGCCGCTGCCAGCGCCACCGCCTCCTCCTCCGTCGCGAAGGAGCGTACGGGGGCCACCGGGCCGAACACCTCCTCCGTGTAGGCGGGCGTGTCGTCGTCGACGCCGGCGAGCACGGTCGGCCGGTAGAACAGCTCCTCGTGGGTGCCGCCGGCGACGAGCTTGGCCCCCTGCTCGGTGCTGGCCTCGACCAGCGCGTGGACCCGGTCCCGCTGCGCCGCGTCGATCAGCGGGCCGAGGTGGACCCGGTCGCGGTACGGGTCCCCCACCGCCAGCGACTCGGCCCGGGCCGCGAGCCGCTCCACGTACTCGTCGTACAGCGAGGCGTGGACGAGGTGCCGGCCGGCGGTCATGCAGATCTGGCCCTGGTGGAAGAAGGAGCCCCACGAGGCCTGTGCGACGGCGGCCTCGACGTCGGCGTCCCGCAGGACGACGAGGGCCGAGTTCCCGCCCAACTCCAGGTGGAGCCGCTTGAGGTGACGGCCGCCCAGTTCGGCGACGGACCGGCCGGCCGCCGTGGAACCGGTGAACGACACCACCCGCACCAGCGGATCGGCGACCACCGCGGCCCCCGTCCCGGCCCCGCCGGGCAGCACGTGCAGCAGCCCGCCCGGCAGCCCGGCCGCGGCGAACACGGCGGCCAGCGCCAGCCCGCCGCACACCGCCGTCCGCCGGTCCGGCTTGAGCAGCACCGCGTTGCCGAGGGCCAGGGCCGGGGCGACGGAGCGGATCGCCAGGATCAGCGGGGCGTTGAACGGGGCCACCACGCCCACCACCCCGGCCGGGACGCGGCGGGTGAAGGAGAGCCGGGGCGCCTCGCTCGGCAGCACCTGCCCGGCGGGCCGGGAGGCCAGCGCGGCGGCCTCGTAGCACTCCTGGGCGGCGACGTGCAGTTCGAAGTCGGCCTTGCCGGGGATCGAGCCGGACTCGCGCACCAGCCACTCGCGCAGCTCGGCGGCGTGGGCGGTGAACAGGTCGCCGGCGCGGCGCAGCACGGCGGCGCGCTCGAGGTGGGTGGCCCGCGCCCAGTCGCCCTGGGCGGCCCGGGCACGTACGGCGGCCTCGGCCACGTCGGCGGGCGCGGCGAGGTCGAGGGTGGCGAGGGTGCGGCCGGTGGCGGGTTCGACGACGGGCGCGGTACCGCCGGTGAGGGTCGGTCCGTCCTGCCAGAGCGTCGGGTCGAGGAGCGGCATGGCGCAGGGCCTCCGGGAGGGGATGGGCGGGCGGCGGGCGACGTGCGGGGCGGGGGGCGGCAGCACGCGCCATCGTGCCAGACCGGAGGCACCAACCTCTGTTCAGTTATTGGGCAGTTGACGGGCCGCAGTGACCGGAAACGATCGCCGCGACGGCCCGGGGGCCGGGGGGGGGTTGGGGCGG
>NZ_JBEYXK010000085.1:0-30127 GCF_040645035.1 Streptomyces sp. NPDC046876
GGACCCCGGTGCGCTCAAACGCCGCGCGGGCTGGATTGTGCCGCTGCGCGGCAATTCCAGCCTCGCCGGCGTTTGAGGCGCGGGGTCTGGGGCGGAGCCCCAGCAGCCCACCGCCGCCGCGCCCTCGCAGCCGCAGGCCGGCACCCCCCTCGCCCCACGCCTTCGAAGCCCGGGCCGGCAAACCCCGCTCGCCGCACGCCCTCGAAGCCGAGGCCCGGCAAATCCAGCCCCGCCGGCGATTGAGGCGCGGGGGTTGGGGCGGAGCCCCGGGGCGGGGGAGGTGGTTAGGCGTCCGTCACCGGGACTGGCTGGGGGTCGGGGGACGGGGGCTCCGACATGGTGGTCAGGAGGCGGCGGGCCAGGCCCAGGCCCGTGCCGCCCATGGTCAGGGCCTTCGTGAAGAGGTCCGACATGCCCTCGGCCCCGTTCAGCAGGATCATCTGGTCCACGTTCCCGAAGGCTCCGGCCCCGGCCTGGACGATGGCCGGCCAGTTCTCGGCCAGCTGCTGCGCGACCACCGCCTCCTGGTTCTCCGCCAGCGCGGCGGCCCGCGCCTGGATGGCCTCGGCCTCCGCGAGCCCCCGCGCCCGCGCGGACGCCGCCTCCGCCAGACCCTTGGCCTCGGCGGCGGCCGCCTCCGCCTCGCCCGTGGCGCGGATCGCCTTCGCCTCGGCCACACCCCGCGCCTCCAGGGCCGCCGCCTCCGCGGCCGCCTCGAGCTCGGTCTCCCGCGCCCGCGCCTGGGCGGCGGAGATCTGCGCGTCGCGTTCCGCCTCGGCCCGGGTGCGGATCTCGTACGCCGCCGCGTCCGCCGGCTTGCGGACGTCGGCCTGGAGCTGCTGCTCGCGCCGCAGCGACTCCAGCTCGGCGACCCTCGTCTCCTGGACGACGACCTCCTGCCGGGCCGCCGCCTCCGACAGCGGCCCCGCCTGCCGGGCGGCGGCCGCGGCCCGGTCCCGTTCGGCCTGGTAGCCGGCCTGGAGGATCTCGCTGTCCCGCGTGGCCTCCGCCATCCGCGCGAACGCCGTCTGCTCCGCCTCCGTCGCCAGCCGGTTCGCCTCGGCCTGCGCGATGCGCGCGTCCCGCTGCACGGCCGCGGCGTGCGGCATGGCCAGGTTCTTGATGTAGCCGGTCGGGTCCTCGATCTCGTGGATCTGGAGGGAGTCGACGATCAGGCCGAGCTTCTCCATCTCCGTACCGCAGGCCGCCCGGGTCTGCCCGATGAGCTTCTCGCGGTCGCGGATCATGTCCTCGACCGTCAGACCGCCGACGATGGACCGCAGGTGGCCGGCGAAGACGATGTGCACCCGCTCGGGCATCATCTTCTGCTGGTCCAGGAACCGGCGGGCGGCGTTCGCGATGGACACCATGTCGTCGCCGATCTTGAAGATGACGACGCCCTTCACCCGCAGCGGGATGCCCTGGTGGGTGACGCAATCGACCACGAGCTGCGTCTCGTTGAGGTCCAGGGACAGTTTGCGCACGGCCTGCACGCCCGGAATCACCAGCGTCCCGCGGCCGGTGACGATCCGGAACCCCATGCCGTCGCCGAGACCTTCGGTCTTGTGCGCCGAACCGGAGATGACCAGTGCTTCGTTGGGTTCGGCCACTCGCCACATGAGCTTGAAGAGGCCGACCAGGACAAGGATTGCAGCGAGAACGACTCCCGCAACGACGCCGACAGCCATCGGCAACGCCCCCTTAGCGCAGTGCCGTTCGGCACTGACGGAAGGCGAGTGTGCGCGCGGCGGGGCCCGTTCAGTAGTCCTGTGGAGCCGCTTGTCGCCATCTTGATACGGACGGACGGACGCGTCGCGCCGGCGCCGGTGCGGGCGCCGCCCCGCGCGCGTCGCTCAGTCGCCGTACGCGGCCATCACGTACACCGTGCGCGGCGGCTGGTGCTCGACCACCGTCACCACCGTCCCCACGGGCAGCCGTCCCGTCCCGGGCGCCGGGTACGCGAGGAAGTGCTCGGCGCCGCCCCGGATGCGGACGATGACCTCGCCGACGAGGCCGGGCCCGACCGTTCCGGTGACGCGCCCGTCCAGTCCCACCATGTCCTGCCCGGCGTCCCCCATGCGCCGAGGGTACGCCGCCGGGCGGCGCGGGTCAGGAAAGATCCGGAAGAGACGGCCTAGGAGTGCCCGAGGTCCGCGGCCGGCAGGTCCGCCGTCGGCACGGAGCCGGTGTCGGCTGCGGGCCGCAGCGGGAACTCGTCCGCCGCCATCGAGTCGAGGACCGGCGGCGCCGGCCGCAGCGGCTTCGGCATGACCGCGGCCTCGGAGTGGCCGCCGCAGCCGTACGAGAGGGAGACCAGATGGCCGTCGGCGGGGCCGAACTCGTTGGCGCAGACGCCGAAGGCCTGGCCGAGCGAGCCCCCGATCTTCACCAGGAAGCCGCAGGAGACGCAGGAGGCGGGCGCCGCCTGCGCCATCGGGGTCTTCGCGCCGAAGGCCTCGTCCCAGCGGTCGGCGGCGGTGTGCAGCCCGTAGCGGGACAGCACGCGGGCGCGCCGCATGCCGAGTTCCTCGGCGACGTCGGCGATGGAGCCGCGGGCGGGGACCACGGTGCGGTCGGTGACGTCGGCGTCCTCGGCCTCGACCAGCTCGGCCATCTCGGCGGAGACGACGGAGTTCGGCGGCGGGGCGTCCTCGCCGGAGTAGCCGGGCTCCAGGCGCAGGTCCTCGGCGTCGGTGGGCAGCAGGTCGCCGGGGCCGAGGTCGCCGGGACGCAGGCGCTCGCTCCACGGCACCCACTCGGGTGCCAGGAGGGCGTCGGAGCCGGGCAGGAGCACCGTTTCGTCGAGGGTGACGTTCTTCGCGCGGGAGGCGCGGGTCACGGTGACGGCCCACCGCCAGCCGCGGTAGGCGGGGTCCTTGCACTCGAAGAAGTGCGTGACGACGCGGTCGCCCTCCGCGATCGCCGAGACGTGCTCGCCCACCACTCCGGGCGCGGCGGCTTCCTCGGCGGCCTCGCGGGCGAGGTCCACCGCCTCGGCGCACAGGCGGTCGGGGGTACGGCTTCGCGTGGTCGCAGCACTCACTGGTCTCGTTCTCTCCTACGCCGTCTCACGAGTGCGCCGTCCGTACTGTCGTTCACAACGACCCGTCGGTCCTGTCCGTACGTGGCGCGAGCGGAGCGGACCTGAGGGCCGCGTCGACGTCCGCGCCCGATCGGCCTCGGGCACACCCACCTGCAATCCATTCTGCGGGATCGCGAAGAGGCGCGCGGCCAAGAGCAACCGCCGGTGGCGCGCTACGCACGCTACCTCCTTCGACGCCGCTGGCCCACATGCAAGGTCCGATTCGCGGACAAGGCTGCGACGCGTCCGTGACCCGACCGCGATCCGGTCCCGGTGCGGAGGGCCTTGTGCACGCTCTGTGCACGGCCCGTGCAGGGCCTGCACAGGGCCCTCCGCACGCCATCTGCAGCGCCCCGGGAGCGCGCCGGGACGGGACCGCGGCGGGTCCGTGGGGCACTATGTCGAGTGTGACACCCGCACGGTCGTCGCGTGACGGCTCGGGACCGGCCAGGCGGGCCGGCCGGGCCGTCGGGCGTGCCCTGCGCCTCCCGGTGACGGGGGCGGCGCGCGGGATCCGGCGGGCCACGCACGCGCACGGAGCCGGCGAGTCCGGGCTGGGCAAGCTGATCGAGCTGCACGCGGTGAACGGCGCCGGCGATGTGATGATCACCGTGGCGCTGGCGTCGACGGTGTTCTTCTCGGTGCCGACGGACGAGGCGCGCGGGCGGGTCGCGCTGTACCTGGCCATCACGATGGCCCCCTTCACGGTGCTGGCCCCCGTGATCGGGCCGCTGCTGGACCGGCTGCCGCACGGGCGGCGGGCCGCGATGGCGGGCGCGATGCTGACACGGGCGGTGCTCGCGGTGACGATGTCGGGCGCGGTGGCCACCGGGGGGATCGAGCTGTACCCGGCGGCGCTGGGCGTGCTGGTGGCGTCCAAGGCCTACGGGGTGGTGCGCAGCGCGGTGGTGCCGCGGCTGCTCCCGCCGAACTTCTCCCTCGTCAAGGCCAACTCCCGGGTGACGCTGGCCGGTCTGCTGGCGACCGCGGCCGCGGCGCCCGTCGCGGCCGGGCTGCACGCCATCGGGCCCGAGTGGCCGCTGTACGGGGCCTGCGCGATCTTCCTGGGGGGTACGGTCGCGGCCTTCACGCTGCCGCCCAAGGTGGACGAGGCCAAGGGCGAGCGGCGGGCCCGGCTGTCCACGCACGAGCCGCACTCCAAGAAGCCGGGGCTGCGCACCGTCAGCCGGCCCGTGCTGTGCGGGCTGCTGGCCAATGCGGCGATGCGGGCGCTGTCCGGGTTCCTGATCTTCTTCCTGGCGTTCCTGCTGCGCGAGCACCCGCTGGCCGGGCAGAGCGCGGCGGTGTCGCTGGGCATCGTGGGCGTCGCGGCGGGCGTCGGGAACGCGGGCGGGACGGCCGTGGGCGCGTGGCTGCGGGCCCGGGCCCCCGAAGGCATCATCGCGGCGGTGCTCGCGGTGACGCTGGGGGTGGCGATCCTCGCCGCCGCGTTCTTCAGCGGGCTGTTCATGGCCGTGCTGACGGCCACCGCGGGGTTCTGCCAGGCGCTGGCGAAGCTGTCGCTGGACGCGATGATCCAGCGGGACGTTCCGGAGGCCGTGCGCACCTCGGCCTTCGCCCGGTCGGAGACGCTGCTGCAGGTGGCGTGGGTGCTGGGCGGGGCGATCGGCATCGCGCTGCCGCTGAACGGGGTCCTGGGCATGGCCGTGGCCGCGGCGATCGTGGCCGCGGGCACCACGATGGCCCTGCGCGGCCTCCTCTCCACGCCGCACCACCGCGGCACCACCCGCGCCCGAGTGGCCTAACCGGCCCCCGCGGCCGGGCGGCCTAACCGGCCCCCGCGGCCGGGCGGCCTAACCGGCCCCCGCGGCCGGGCCCGGCCGACCCGCCGCTGCGCGGAGCCCGTCCCCTCCCCTCCCCGCCCCTTCCCGAAACTGGGGCTCCGCCCCAGACCCCGCGCCTCAAACGCCGGCGGGGCTGAAAGACCCGGGCGCTCCGCGCCCGGTGCGCTCAAACGCCGCGCGGGCTGAAATGTGCCGCTGCGCGGCAATTCCAGCCCACCGGCACCATCCAGCGCCGCCCGGCGAAGATCCAGCCCCGCCGGCGTTTGAGGCGCGGGGTCCGGGGCGGAGCCCCGATCTTTGAGCCCCGCCGGCGGTTGAGGCGTTTCGGGAAGGGGCGGGGTGGGGAAACGGCACCGCGCAGCGGGATCGGCAGGGGCGGCGGCGGCGCGCCGCAGGTCGGCGGGGCCCCGGGCAGCGGTAGGGGCGGCGGGCCCGATAGCCTTCGGCTCATGACCGCACCGCTTATCTCGGGTAAGGGCCGCCGCAGCGTCGCGGCCCTCGGAGCCGTGTCCGCCGGCCTCCTCCTCCTCTCGGCCTGCGACAAGCCGACGCCGCTGGCGACCGTGACGGTCGGCAGCTCGTCCGTGTCCGCCGAGGCCGCCTGCTCGGACGAGCAGGAGCTCTCCATGGACAAGGTCCAGGAGTGCCTCACCGACATCAAGAACGCCAAGACCATCGACTACGGCCGCGGCGACACCCTCCGCCTGGGCGTCGAGCCCGACGTCGTCGAGGGCGGCAAGCGCTGGCAGGCGGTCCTGGACGGCCAGCCGATCACCGAGCCCTCCGCGAACACCTACCGCAGCTTCCCCGGCGCCGACATCTTCGCCACCGGCGGCCAGGGCGAGGCCCCGTCCTCGAAGAAGCTGAACATCGTCCAGGTCGGTGCGGACGGCAAGCCGCTCGCCGTCTGGGCCTTCAACGTCAAGCTCAAGTAGCCCGTACCCGACGGTGCGCGCGCTCATCGTGACCGCGGTGGCGGCGGAGGCCGACTCCGTCGCCGCGGGTCTGACCCCTCATCCGGACCCCGCCACGCCGGAGCCGCGCGCCCTTCCCGGGGGGTATCCGGTCCTGCGCCGGGATCTGCCCGGTCTCGCCGCCGACGTGCTCGTCGGCGGGGTCGGCCCGGCCGCCGCGGCGGCCGCCACGGCCACCGCCCTCGCGCTGACCGCCGGGTCCGACGGGTCCGCGCGCTACGCGCTCGTCGTGTCCGCCGGCATCGGCGGGGGCTTCGCGCCCGCCGCCCCGCCCGGCTCCCTCGTCGTCGCCGACGCCATCGTCGCCGCCGACCTCGGGGCCGAGACCCCGGACGGCTTCCTGGCCGTTCAGGAGCTCGGCTTCGGCCGCAACGTGCACCTGCCCCCGCCCGAGCTCGCCGCCCGCGCGGCCGAGGCCACGGGGGCGCTGCTGGCGCCCGTACTGACCGTCTCCACCGTCACCGGCACCGCCGCCCGCGCGGACGTGCTCGCCGCCCGGCACCCCGCGGCCGGGGCCGAGGCCATGGAGGGCTTCGGGGTCGCGGAGGCGGCCGCCGCGCACGGGCTGCCCGTGCTGGAGATCCGCGCCGTGTCCAATGCCGTCGGGCCGCGGGACCGGGCCGCCTGGCGGATCGGGGACGCGCTGGCCGCCCTCACCGCGGGATTCCGCGCGCTGGGGCCCGTACTCGTCCATTGGGGAGAGCAACATGAGCACCGGCATGACCACCGGCATGACTCCTGACACCGGGGGCGCGCTGCGCATCGCCTATTCGCCCTGTCCGAACGACACCTTCGTCTTCGACGCGTGGGCCCACGGCCGGGTGCCCGGCGCGCCCGCCCTCGACGTCACCTTCGCCGACATCGACCTCACCAACGGCATGGCCGAGCGCGGCGAGCTGGACGTGCTGAAGGTGTCCTACGCCGTCCTGCCGTGGGTGCTGGAGGAGTACGCGCTGCTGCCGTGCGGCGGGGCGCTGGGCCGGGGCTGCGGGCCGCTGGTGCTGGCCCGGGAGCCGGGCCTGGACCTGGCGGGGCGCACGGTGGCGGTGCCGAGCGAGCGCTCCACCGCGTACCTGCTGTTCCGGCTGTGGGCGGCGGACGTACTGCCCGACGGGGTCGGCAAGGTGGTCGTGCTGCCGTTCCACGAGATCATGCCGGCGGTGCGGGACGGCCGGGTGGACGCCGGACTGGTCATCCACGAGGCCCGGTTCACCTATCAGGACTACGGGCTGCACCGCCTGGCCGACATGGGCGAGCACTGGGAGACCACGACGGGCCTGCCGATCCCGCTCGGCGCGATCATCGCCAAGCGGTCGCTGGGCGAGCGGACGCTGCGGGCGCTCGCCGAGTCGGCCCGGACGTCGGTCCTGATGGCGTGGGACGACCCGGAGGCCTCCCGCCCGTACGTCCGCGCGCACGCGCAGGAACTGGACCCGGCGGTCGCCGACCAGCACATCGGGCTGTACGTGAACGAGTTCACCGCCGACCTCGGCGACGACGGCTACGCGGCGGTGCGCGGGCTGCTGACGCGGGCCGCGGCAGAGGGGCTGGTTCCGGCCATCGCCCCGGACGCGCTGGCATTCCCGTAGTTCCCGCAGTTCCCGGCGCGGGGTACCCGCGAACGACGGTGCCCCGCCGCTCTCACGAGCGGCGGGGCACCGTCTTTGCGCACCTGGCGGGCTCAGACGTCCAGTTGGTCCGCGACCGCGCGCAGCAGGCCGGCGATCTTCGTGCCGTGCGCCTTGTCGGGGTAGCGGCCGCGCTCGAGCATCGGGGTGATGTTCTCGAGCAGGGTGGTCAGGTCCTGCACGATCGACGCCAGCTCGTCGGGCTTGCGGCGCTGCGCCGCCGCCACGGACGGCGCCGGGTCGAGCACCGTCACCGAAAGCGCCTGGTCGCCGCGCTGCCCCGCGACCACGCCGAACTCGACGCGCTGGCCGGGCTTGAGCGCGTCGACCCCGGCCGGGAGTACCGACGAGTGGACGAAGACGTCGCCGCCGTCGTCGCGGGAGAGAAAGCCGAAGCCCTTCTCGCTGTTGAACCACTTGACCTTGCCGGTGGGCACGTCCGTCCTCTGTCCTTGTGCTCGTCGGGTCCGGGTGGCCGCCTCGGCGGCTCCGGATAACAGCGCAGCGGGCCATGGGTGACCCGCCGTGTCCAGGCTAGTGGGCGATGAGCAGGTGACAAGACGTTCCCCGGTCCTTCGCCGGCCCTTGCCGGTCCCTCGCCGGCTCCGCGCTGTCGGCTGCTCCGGCCAGGGAACTACCCTGGTGGGGTGACTGTTACTCCTCACCCCGACGAAGCACGGCCCGGCGACGGCCTGGTGCGGGCCGGCGGCATCGTCTTCATCCTCGGGGCGGTGGCCACGCTGGCGACGATGGCCCCGCTGTTCCTGCACACCGACCCGTTCCCGTCGTACGCGTGGGCCGTGTGCATGCTGATGGGCGTCGGGTTCGCCATCTCGGCGGCCGGGGTGCTGCGCTCGGCGGCGGCCGGGCGGCGCGCCGCCCGCGCATCGCAGGCGGCGCAGCAGGATTAGGCCGCTACACCGCCATGCCGCCACGCCGCTACACCTCCTGCCGGCGGACGTACGCGCCGAGCCACTCCGGCAGGGCGGTGAGGTCCGGCAGCACCACGTCCGCGCCCGCCTCCCGCAACTGGGGCTCCGGGCACGGGCCCGTGGGGACCGCCACCGACAGCGCGCCGGCGGTACGGGCCCCGCGGACGTCGCCGACGTGGTCGCCGACGTAGACCTGCGCGCCGTACTCGCGCAGCGCCTCCGCCTTGGCCTCGGCCCACAGCCAGCCGATGACGGCGTCCGGGCGGATGCCGAGGTGCTCCAGGTGGAGGCGGGCGTTCGGCTCGTGCTTGGCGGTGACGACGATCGCCCGGCCGCCGAGCGCCCGGACGGCCTCGATCGCCTCGCGGGCGCCGGGCATCGCGGGCGTCGGTGCGATGGCGTGCGTGGGGTAGATCTCCCGGTAGCGGTCGGCCATGGCCGGGATCTCCGCCTCCGGGAACCAGTACGCGAGCTCCTCGTCCAGCGGCGGGCCGAGGCGCGTGACCGCCTGGTCGGCGTCGATGAACGTGCCCGTCTCCGCCGAGAGCGCCTGGTAGGCGGCCTTGATGCCGGGGCGGGAGTCGATGAGGGTCATGTCGAGGTCGAAGCCGACGGTGAGGCCGGGCGGGGCGCTGGCGGAGGTCATGCCCCCCATTCTGCCGACCCGCTGCGCGGCGCCCGCCCGGGACCGTCTCCCCGCCCCGCCCCTTCCCGAACCGCGACCTGCGGCCCCGGCCCCCGCCCGCCTCAATCGCCGGCGCGGCTCAAAGACTCGGGGCTCCGCCCCGGACCCCGCGCCTCAAACGCCGGCGAGGCTGGATTTCCCGCCGAGCGGGGCTGGATGGTGCCGGCGGCGCTGGATGGTCCGGCGGGACTGGATGGTGCCAGGGGCGCCGGAATTGCCGCGCAGCGGCACAATCCACCTGCAGCGGCGCAACCCACCCGCAGCGGCACAATCCAGCCCGCGCGGCGTTTGAGCGCACCGGGCGCGGAGCGCCCGGGTCCTTCGGCTCCCGCCGGACCCATCCCAGCCGGCCGGCGTCTGAGGCACGGGGCGCGGACCACCCGGGTCCTTCGGCTCCCGCCGGGGCCATCCCAGCCCGCCGGCGTCTGAGGCGCGGGGCGCGGAGCGCCCGGGTCCTTCGGCTCCCGGCGGGGCCATCCCAGCCCGCCGGCGTTTGAGGCGCGGGGTGTAGGGGCGCAGCCCCGCAGCGGGGGCTGGGGCCGCAGGTCACAGTTTCGGGAAGGGGCGGGGAGGGGAACGGCTCCGCGCAGCGGCAGCGAGCAGCGAGCAGCGAGCAGCGAGCAGCGAGCAGCGAGCAGCGAGCAGCGAGCAGCGGCAGCGGCAGCGGCAGCGGCAGCGGCGGCGGGAGGTCAGCGGCGGCGGGAGCGCCAGGTCAGGTATGCCGCCGAGGCGAGGGCGGCGGCGCGGGCCAGCCAGGGCCACATGCCCTGGAAGACGCCGCCCAGCCCGTCGTCCGTCAGCGGCGCACCCCACCGCCCGTCCAGCCGCCCCCACAGCCACACCACGGCGCCGGCGAACACCGCCCCCGGCAGCCCGAACACCACCACCTTCCGCTCGGTCGGCCCGAGCACCCGCGACGCGTACGCCAGCAGCCAGCCGCCGATCAGCAGCAGCCAGTACCCGGTCAAGGCACCGACCACGAGGACGGCCCCGGCCAGGAGCAGGAAGCCGTGCGGCTTCGGGCGGGGACCCGCGGCGGGGCCCGGCGGCTCCGACGCCGTAGCCGGCGGCGCCGCCGCCGGCGTCCGCTTCGCCCGCCAGCGTTGGCGCAGATGGCGTACGAGGGTCTGCTTGGGGGCGGTATCGGCCGGGGCTTTCGCCTGTTCCTCCGTTCCGTCCGCCGGGAGGTCGAACAGCTCCGGGATCTCGATCCCGCCCACGAAGCCCTCCACCTGGGGGATTTCGGGGGACCCGAACGGCCCCCGGCCCGGGGTGACCCGCCACCAGTCCGGCTCCGGCGCCGACGCCGACGCAGACGCAGACGCCGGCTTCGGGTCCCGGCTCCGCTGGACGGGTACGGACGCGGGCGCGCCCGGGGTCGGGTCCGGGCTCGGGCCCGGCTCGGCGGCGGACGGGTCCAGCCCGGCCAGGACCTCCTCCGGCGTGCCCATCCGCTCCAGGATCTGCCGCACCGCCGCAGGCGACTCCGGCTCGTACCGCGACCGCCTCCGGTCGATCTCGTCCCGCAGCCCCGCCACCAGCCGCATCCGGTCCCCGGACGGCACCTGCCGCTGCTGAGCCAGGTCGCCGACCCGGCTCAGGTACGCGTACACCAGACGGTCGCTCTCGATCCCCATGCCCGGCTCCTCCCGTACCGCCCCGCGGCCACCCTCCGGAAAGGTAGCGCGTGCGCCCGTGGAGTCGCCGAGGGCGCAGCGGATACCGTTGGCCGGATGGGGACCGGCCGACGCGACCACGACCAGGAGGCGAACGTGCCAGAACCGAGCAGCAGCAGGAGCAGCGCAGGGAGCGGCAACCGCAGCGGCGACAGCGCCGGCGCCCCCGGTACTGCCCCGCGCTCCCTCGCCGAGGCGCTCCGCGCCCGCGACGACGCCGCCCTCGCCGCGCTGCTGCACGCCCGCCCGGACCTGCTCAGCCCGGTCCCGGGCGACGTGACGCAGCTGGCCACCCGCGCCGGCACCCGCGCCTCGGTGGTCCGCGCCCTGGACCGCCTGGACCGGTTCGCCCTGCAGACCGCCGAGGCCCTCGCGGTGGCCCCGGACCCGTGCCCGTACCCGGTGCTGGAGTCGCTCATGGCCGGCGAGGACACCGACAGCGGCAGCGACAACGGCACCCGCGCCGAACTCCCCCGCGCCCTGGCCACCCTCCGCGACCAGGCCCTGGTCTGGGGAGACGACGACCGGCTGCGCCTGGTCCGCACCGCCCGCGAGCTCCTCGCCCCCTCCGCCTCCCGCCCCTCCCCCACCGGCCTCGGCCCGACCGTCGCCGAGGCCACCGCCGGCATGTCGCCGACCCGGATCCAGGAGATCGTGGCGGCGGCCGGGCTGCCCGCCACCCACGACCCGGTGTCCGCGGTGACGGCCCTGACCGGCCTGTTCACCGACCGGCGGCGGATGTCGGCCCTGCTGGACCAGGCCCCGGCGGAGGCCCACCAGGTGCTGGGCCGGCTCGTGTGGGGGCCGCCGTACGGGGAGGTGACCCCGAACCCGGCCCCGCCGGTGCGCTGGCTGCGCGACCGCGGCCTGCTGCTGCCGTCGACGGCGCGGACCGTGGTCCTGCCCCGCGAGGTGGCGCTGCACCTGCGCGGCGGGCTCGCGCACCGCACCCCGGAGCCCGTCGCCCCGCAGGTGACGGCACACCGCGAGCACCGTCCACAGCTTGTGGACGCCAACGCGGCCGGGCAGGCGCTGGCCGCGCTGGCCACCGTCGAGGAGCTGGTGAAGTCCTGGGAGCACGCCGGCCCGCCGGTGCTGCGCGCGGGCGGCCTGTCCGTACGCGACCTGAAGCGCACCGCGGCCGCCCTGGACACCGACGAGCCGACCGCCGCGTTCTGGATCGAACTCGGCTACGCGGCCGGCCTGCTGGCCAGCGACGGCGAGGTCGACGAGCGGTACGCCCCCACCCCCGCCTTCGACGACTGGGTCGAACTCCCGCCCGCCGAACGCTGGGCGGCCCTCGCCACCGCCTGGCTGCCCGCCACCCGCACCCCCGGCATGGTCGGCGAGCAGGACGCCAAGGGCCGCACCCTCGCCGCCCTCGGCCCCGACCTCGACCGCTCCCCCGCCCCCGACGTGCGCCGCCGCATCCTCGAACTGCTCGCCGCTCTCCCCGAAGGCGCCGCCCCCGACCCGCAGGCCCTCCTCGACCGGCTCGCCTGGGAGCGGCCCGTACGCGGCACGAGCGAGCTGCGCGCCCGCCTCGCCCGGTGGACGCTGACCGAGGCCGAACTCCTCGGCGTCACCGGCCGCGGCGCGCTCTCCGGGCCCGGCCGCGCCTTGCTGGAGCACCGCGATCCGGCGCCGCTGCTGGCCCCGCTGCTGCCCGAGCCCGTCGACCACGTGCTGCTCCAGGCCGACCTGACGGCCGTGGCGCCCGGCCCGCTGCGCCGGCCGCTCGGGGACGTGCTGGCGGTCCTCGCCGAGGTGGAGTCCAAGGGCGGGGCGACCGTCTACCGCTTCACGCCCGGCTCCGTACGCCGGGCCCTGGACGCCGGGCGCACCGCCTCCGACCTGCACGCCTTCCTCGCCGAGCACAGCATCACCCCGGTCCCGCAGCCGCTGGCGTACCTGATCGACGACGTCGCCCGGCGCCACGGGCACCTGCGGGTCGGCGCCGCGTCCTCGTACGTGCGCTGCGACGACGACGGCATGCTGAACGAGATCCTGGCCGACAAGCGGTCCGCCGGGCTCGGGCTGCGGCGCCTCGCCCCGACCGTGCTGGCCGCGCAGGCCGAACCGGGCGCCCTGCTGGACGGGTTGCGGGCGATGGGCTACGCCCCGGCCGCCGAGTCCGCGACCGGCGACGTGCTCGTGGCGCGGGCCGACGCCCACCGCACCCCGGCGCGCGCGAAGCCCGTACCCGTGCCGGAGGGGCCGCCGGTGCCGGACGAGACCCTGCTCGGGGCCGCCGTACGGGCCATCCGGGCGGGGGACGTGGCGGCCACCGCCGTACGGAAGGAGCCGGCGCGCGCGGCCGACTCCGGCGCGCCCGCACCGGCGCCCGGCGAACTCCCGCGCACCAGCGCCGCGGAGACCCTCGCCACGGTGCAGGCGGCCGCGCTGACCGGATCGGCGGTGTGGATCGGCTACGTCAACGCCGACGGGGCGGCGAGCCAACGGGTCATCGCCCCGGTGCGGGTGGAAGGCGGCTTCGTCACGGGGTACGACCACACCGCGGACGAGGTGCGCACGTACGCACTGCACCGGATCACGGGGGTGGCGGAGCTGGCGGAGGACCAGGTGTGAAATCGCTGGCCAACGCGTCGGTGCGCACAGCACCCTGACCCCATGTCCGAAACAGCACTCGAGGTCCCGAACCGGCAGATCCGCGCCTCCCACACCGCCACCACCGTCACCGTCTACCAGGCGTACGGGCCCCACCTCGGGCTGCCCGCCGCACGCGACGGGCGGTTCCCGGCCGCCTGGAAGCGGGAGCGGATGACCTGGATCAAGCCGTCGTTCCTGTGGATGATGTACCGCTGCGGCTGGGCGACCAAGGCCGACCAGGAGACCGTCCTGGCCGTCGAGATCACCCGCGAGGGCTTCGACCACGCCCTGCGCCACGCCTGCCTGTCCCACTACGAGCCCGGCACCCACGCCGACCGTGAGGCCTGGCAGCAGACCCTGCGGGACTCCCCGGCCCGCGTCCAGTGGGACCCGGAGCGCGACCTGCACCTGAACCCGCTGCCGTACCGCTCGCTCCAGCTGGGCCTGTCCGGGCCGGCCTCGCGGGCGTACGCCGACGAGTGGACGGTCTCCATCCGCGACGTCACCCCGCTGGCCCGGGAGATCCACGCCCTGGTCCGGGCCGGCGACGAGGCCGCGGCGCGGGGCCTGCTGCCGGTCGAGACGCCGTACGGGGCGGGGTCGCTGGGGCACCTCGGAGCGTAGGCCGGAAACGGACTCCCTCCTCCCTGTCGTCGCAGCTCAGAGGCCATGGACGGAGTGCGGGAGAGGGCGCGCAAGGGGGTATGGATGCCTGTTGCACAGTGGTGACACACGGGGGATGACGTGCCCCTTCGCCATATGTGAAGATCAGTGCATCGCAGCAGCGGCCGAGGGGAGAACGACAACCGGCCCGAGAGCGACACCCCGCACGACCCACGCACCGGCCCGGCGCTCTGCCACGGCCGAGTCGCCTGCCTTCTTCGCTCGACCTCTTCGCCTGACCACTCTGCTCGACCACTTCGCCGCCTCACCTGCTGCCGGCTGCCGCGCTGCGGTCCGCCTGCCCGTCCTGATTCCTTGGGGGGAGTCCACCATGTCCGCTCGCACCGCCGCCGCTACCCGCCGCCCGCTGCGCACCGCTGCCGCCACCGCCGTCGTCGCCGCCGTTGCCGGTACCGTCCTGATGCCGCTGTCGGCGTACGCCGCACCGGCCGCGGAGAACCTGCACGCGCTGAAGGTCACGCTGGGCGCCCCGGCGCCGAGCGGCCCGCTGACCCGCGGTGGCGCGACGGAGACCTTCGAGCTGAAGGTCACCAACCCCACGGACAAGGTGCACTCCTTCCACCCGTGGATCAACGGCGACTGGGGAAGCAGCACCCGGCTCCAGGCGAACGACATGATCTTCAAGGTCGCCCCGGCGGACGGCACCGGCACCCCGGCGACCGACTCCGCCATCCAGCAGCAGGACGGCGACTGGCAGGGCGTGTTCACCCCGGCCGGCAAGGACACGACCGTGGGCTTCGAGGTCCCGGCGGGCGGCACGTTCACCTGGAAGGTCACCGTCGGCCTCGCCAAGAGCTACCCGACCAACCTCGGCGACTTCACGCTGCGGGCCTCCAGCTTCAAGGGCGAGCTCGCGGCCGACGGCGCGGCCTCCCTGACCTTCAAGACGGACCCGACGGTCAAGCCCGGCAACCTGGAGACCTGGTTCGACAAGGTCAACCCGTGCCAGGGCGTCGACGAGCGCCAGTGCCGGGAGATGGACCTGCGCTACCGCGCCACCGGCGACGGCGTGTTCAACACCGCGCTGGCCACCTCCCTGAAGGCGTCGCTCGAAGGCGGCGCCGGGGACCCGGACCTCCAGCTCCAGGTCCAGGAGGCCGGCGTGTGGAAGGACCTCAAGCTCAACGCGGAGGGCAAGTTCCCGCTGGCCGACATCGAGTCGGGCTACGGCAAGGCCTCCGGCGAGCGCACCGTGCACCTGCGTGCGAAGGTCGGCCCGAAGGCGACGCTGAAGAAGGACACCACCGTCACCCTGGACGCCTTCGTCGGCCTGGCCGAGGGCAACAAGATCCCGTTCGTGGAGGCCAAGGCCGGCTTCCAGTTCGGTCCGGTGACGACGGCCTCGCCGTCGCCGTCGCCGTCGGCGTCCGCGAGCACGTCCGCCTCCCCGTCGCCGAGCGCGTCGGCCAGCGCCTCGACCGGCACGGGTACGGGCACGAGCACGGGCACCGGCACCACCTCGGGCTCCCTCGCCACCACCGGCGCCGACTCCAACACCGGCCTGTACTCGGCCCTGGCCGCGGCCCTCGTCGCCGCCGGCGGTGCCTTCGTCTGGCTCGGCGCCCGCCGCCGCAAGGCCGCGGCCCGCGGCTGACACCCGTAAGACCCTGGGAAGGGGCCCGGCACCTGCGCGGTGCCGGGCCCCTTTCGGCTCACCGGGAGGCGTAGACGACCCTCCCGGCCTCGAAGGGCCACGCGTCGACGAGCCACCGCGACACGGTGCGGTGGACGACCGCGTCCAGCTCGGCCCGGTCCGCGCGCACCCAGGAGCTGACGTGCACCTGCCCCGAGCCGTCCTTGGCCGGGTAGATGTACAGACACCCGATCACGTCGTCCCCCTCCAGGACGCTGTACGTGAACCCGGTCCGGGCGGCGAAGTCGCGCGCATGCCGCGCGAGATCGGCGCGATTGGCCTCGGCCGACATCCCCTCGAGCGGCGGCCAGTCCCGCCCCTGGAACCCCGGAGTGGCCCGCACATGCGCAATGCTCCCGCTCCAGGCGGCGAGGTCCCGCTCGTTGTGCTGCTCCCCCAACGGCTCCAGCCGGAACCCATTGCCGAGGAGCTCCAGCGGCACTGCGAACTCCTCCGGCACGAACGCCACTTCACCAGTCATGCCGGAACCCTACGACCCGCCCTGCCGGACCCCGCCACCGCTTTTCACGGCAGCAGCCGCTCCACGACTGCCACTTCCGAGAACTCCCGGACGAAGGTGGTGTGTCCGGTTCGGCCGGTGTGCTCGATGCACATGTCGGTGCACACGTCGGCGCTTCCCGTTGGGGTGGCTGTCCAGTTGCAGTCCGGGTGCAGACAGCGCGCCGTCGCCGTCGTTTCCGCCGAGGGGTGTCGGTGCATGACGTATCGGATGTAGCGGAGTACGGCCCTAGGGGTCATTCCGACTCCGCCGGACACGCGGAGTGGCGGTAGACGACGACGGGTGGGCCCGGTGGTCGCTGGAGCGTCCCCCTGCGGACGGACTCCAGGGAGTCGATAGGACGTCGGCACTCCGGGCAGTGCTCACCCTTCGGTGCGAAGGTGGTGTACTCCCACTGGCGTGCATCCGTCGCGTTGTCCACCTTGGCTCGCCTTCCCTTGAGGCCGGTCTGCTGACGACGCCATGCTTGCTCCCCATTGCGGACGTATCCGGTTCTTTGCCCGGACAGTTGAGACGTCTGGAAGTACGCTGCGATAAAGCCCAAACGTCGCTGGGGGAACCCTTGAACACGGCCTTGCGGGACGCTATGGCGGAGGCGAAGGTGACCCCCAGGCAGCTGGCGGCCCGGGTGGGCGTCACCGTGAAGAGCGTGGAACGCTGGATCGCCGATGGGGCACTCACGCCGCACGCGCGAAACCGGCACGACACGTGCCGGTTGTTGGGAGTGGACGAAGAGATGATCTGGCCCGAGGCAGTCACCGCGCGCGTCAAGGTGGGCAGCGATCGCGAGCTGGTCAGCTCCTATCCCTACCGGTCCGCTTGTCCGTCCACCGTGTGGGCGCGGCTGGCGGACGGCGCGGCTCGGGACATGTTCCTCGGCGGGTACACCAACTACTTCTTCTGGACCCAGGTGCCCGACTTCGCCGGCCTCGTCCGCAGGAAGGCCGAGAGCGGGTGCCGGGTGCGCTTTCTTGTCGGGGATCCGAACGGGGACGTCACCCGGCGGCGCGAGGAGGTCGAGGCTGCTGCGCTCACCGTTTCCACGCGGATCGGGATCACCCTGGAGCACCTGGCCCGGCTGGGGCCGCTGGAGGGGCTCGAAGTGCGCTTCAGCGCGGCCTCCGACGCCATGAACCACGTGGGGCTCAGCGTCTTCCGGTTCGACCGCGACCTGCTCGTCACGCCTCACCTGGCCCGGGGCATCGGCCACGACTCCCCGCTGCTGCATCTGCGCCGCCAGGGCGACGGCGGCATGTGCGACCGGTTCTCCGCGCATGCGGAGGAACTGTGGGACCGGGGGCGGGAGGTCTCGGATACGGGGCATGCGGGAGGCGAGCTGTATGGGCCGACGTGATCACGAGGACGATCCGGGTGCGCCGGCGGCCAACAGCCTGGTGCCGGCTGCGTCTGCGGTCGTCGTGGACGAGGCGGGCCGTGGGCCCGTTGTGCGGTAGGGCCGCCCGGACGGGGGGAGGCGCCACACCGTCCGGCATCAGGGAGGAGCGGCCCCTGCCCAGGGGCCCGCTCTCGTGCGGCCCCGCTTCGGGCCCGGCGGGCTGGCGCGCGGCGCCCGCGATCGCTACGTGGTGATCGTTGGTCGGCGGCGGGCGGTCCGTGGTCGTCTTGGGGGCGCCGGGGGTGGGAGATGCGGCAGACTGGAGGTTTGGTCATCCGGTCGTTCCCGGCCGGACTGCCACCCCCGACGCGGAAAGGGACTTTGTGAACGGGCCTCTCATCGTCCAGAGCGACAAAACCCTCCTTCTCGAGGTCGATCACGAGCTGGCCGGGGCCGCGCGGCGGGCCATTGCGCCGTTCGCCGAGCTCGAGCGGGCTCCCGAGCACATCCACACCTACCGGATCACGCCGCTCGGGCTGTGGAACGCGCGGGCTGCCGGGCATGACGCCGAGCAGGTCGTCGACGCGCTCGTGGAGTACTCCCGCTATCCCGTCCCGCACGCGCTGCTCGTCGACGTCGCCGAGACCATGGCGCGCTACGGCCGTCTGACGTTGTCGAAGCACCCCACGCACGGGCTGGTGCTGACCACCACCGACCGGCCGGTGCTCGAGGAGATCCTGCGGTCCAAGCGGATCACCCCCCTCGTCGGGGCCCGCGTCGATCCCGACACCGTGGTCGTGCACCCCTCCGAGCGCGGCCAGATCAAGCAGACCCTGCTCAAGCTCGGCTGGCCGGCCGAGGACCTCGCCGGGTACGTCGACGGGGAGGCCCACGCCATCGAGCTGGAGGAGGACGGCTGGGCGCTGCGCCCGTACCAGCGGCAGGCCGTCGAGGGGTTCTGGCACGGCGGGTCCGGGGTCGTCGTGCTGCCGTGTGGGGCGGGGAAGACGCTGGTCGGGGCCGGGGCGATGGCCATGGCGAAGGCGACCACGCTGATCCTGGTGACGAACACGGTGTCGGCGCGGCAGTGGAAGCACGAGCTCGTGCGGCGGACCTCGCTGACCGAGGACGAGATCGGCGAGTACAGCGGGACCCGGAAGGAGATCCGGCCCGTCACCATCGCGACGTACCAGGTGCTGACCACCAAGCGGAAGGGTGTGTATCCGCACCTGGAGCTGTTCGACTCCCGGGACTGGGGGCTGATCCTCTACGACGAGGTGCACCTGCTGCCGGCGCCGGTGTTCAAGTTCACCGCGGATCTGCAGGCCCGGCGGCGGCTCGGGCTGACGGCCACGCTGGTGCGCGAGGACGGGCGGGAGTCGGACGTGTTCTCGCTGATCGGCCCGAAGCGGTTCGACGCGCCGTGGAAGGAGATCGAGGCGCAGGGCTACATCGCCCCGGCCGACTGCGTCGAGGTACGGGTCAACCTCACCGAGAGCGAGCGGCTCGCGTACGCCACCGCCGAGACCGAGGAGAAGTACCGGTTCTGTGCGACCACCGCGACCAAGCGGAAGGTCACCGAGGCGCTGGTGGCGAAGCACCGCGGCGAGCAGACCCTCGTCATCGGGCAGTACATCGACCAGCTCGACGAGCTCGGCGCGCACCTCGACGCACCGGTCATCAAGGGCGAGACCTCCAACGCGCAGCGCGAGAAGCTCTTCGACGCGTTCAGGGAGGGGGAGATCAACGTGCTCGTCGTGTCGAAGGTGGCGAACTTTTCCATCGATCTGCCGGAGGCCACCGTTGCCATCCAGGTGTCCGGGACCTTCGGGTCGCGGCAGGAGGAGGCACAGCGGCTGGGGCGGGTGCTGCGGCCGAAGGCGGACGGGCACGAGGCCCGGTTCTACTCCGTCGTCGCGCGCGACACCATCGACCAGGACTTCGCGGCGCACCGCCAGCGGTTCCTGGCCGAGCAGGGGTACGCCTACCGGATCATGGACGCCGATGAGCTGCTGACCGGCAGCGGGGACGGGGTCGCGGCCGACGAGGACTGACCGCCGGGCCGCCTGCGTACGGGGGCTGCCGCGCGGGTCGCGTACGCCAGGAGGGGGATCGACCACACCCACAGGTGCGGCCAGTGCAGCAGCCGGTCCGGGCCCGCGCTCAGCAGCCGGCTCCAGAACGCGGCGGAGTCCTGCGGCAGGACCACCAGGCCCAGCAGGGCGGTCCCGGCGAGGGCCGCCAGCGCGGTGAGCCCGGCCCGGACCCGGCCGGTGAGCAGCAGGTACGGGACGAGCACCGCCGGGGCCAGGGTGATTCCGGCGGCGGTGCCCAGGGCGAAGCCCTTGCCGAGGGCGGCGCGCGGCCGGGCCAGGTCCCACACGGTCAGGCAGGCGAGCGCCAGGTTGATCTGGCCCGGCAGCAGGCTCTGGAACAGGGGCTCCGCCCACAGCCCGGCGATGGTGGCGGCCACGACGGGGGCGGGCCGGGCCCGCAGGCCCGCGAGCCGGCAGGACAGCGCGACCAGCAGGGCGAGCAGGGCGGCGTTGCCGAGGAGGAAGACGGCCTTGAGCACGCCGGCCGGCAGCCACACGGCGGGGGTGAACAGGATCGCGGCGAAGGGAGGGTAGGCGGAGCCCTCTGCCGGACCGGCTGCGGAGTCGGCCGCGAAGCCGTCGGTCAGGGACTCGGCCAGGGCGTCGGCGAGCGGGATCCGTACGGCGATGCACAGGACGCCGAGGGTGAGCAGTGCACCCGTGGCCAGCACGGCGGCCGGCGGCGGCCACGGGGTGGAGGCGGGACGGGGGCGGCGGGTCACGCGCGTGACCCTAGTGGATCATCGAGGGGTTGCCGCCGGTATCCGGCCAGGGCCTGGCGGCCTGCCGTGGTGCGGGGTGTCGGATCAGCGCCGTACGACGTTCGCGTCCTCGGCGTACTCGGCGTACTCGCCCAGGACGGCGACGCTCACGATCGCCGCGGCGAAGACCTTCGCGGCGCGCAGCGCGCTGCCGACGAGGTGGCGGTGCGGGGAGTCGGAGGTGGCGGTGGCGCCGCTCGGGCGGCCGCCGTGGACCGGGGTGAAGGTTGCGGTGCTCATGTCTCCATGGTGCGTTCCCGCCCCGCCCGCCGCATCGGTCCCGGGGCGGAACCGCAGCGGCCCCCGGGTACGCCTGACGGCCCATGCCGACCCTTAGGGCTACCCCTGAGGTCGCTGCCGGGTCCCTCGGGGTCCCCCGGAGGACGGAGCCGGGGGTGCGGGGAAATGCGGTCGCGCCGGGGCGGGGCGGTGACTACAATCTCCGCTCTTGCCGCCTCCCGCCGCCGTATCCGGGGAGAGCGCCTGCCGGTCGGAAACCGGCGGGCACCGTGCCACGCACCCACGCACCGACCCGTCGCAGACCAGCAGCTGGAGGCATTCCCGTGCCCGCGCACGCCCCCGTTCCCGCCACCGCCACCGAGCCCGTTCCCGTTACCGCCACCGACCTGCCCGCCGACCCCGCCGGGAACCCGCTGGCGCGCGAGCAGGCGCACCTGGCCGCCTCCCGTGCCGCGCTGCGCGCCATGCGCGCGGACGTCGAGGCCCTCGACATCCGCGACGTCACCGCGAACTGGGTCAACGCGATCGTCCTCCAGGCCCAGATCGACGACCGGATCAAGGCGCTCGCCGACCTCGCGCACACCCCGCTGTTCTTCGGCCGCCTCGACTACCTCCATGCGCCCGGCGCGGAGCTCGCCGAGGGCGGGGAGGGCGAGCAGTTCTACATCGGCCGCCGCCACGTCCACGACGCCGAGGGCGACCCGATGGTGATCGACTGGCGCGCCCCGGTCTCCCAGCCGTTCTACCGGGCGTCGAAGGCCGACCCGCAGGACGTGGCGCTGCGCCGCCGGTTCGGGTACACGGGCGGGCAGTTGACTGCGTACGAGGACGAGCACCTCTCCGACCCCGGCGAGGCGGCCACCGTCAGCAAGCTGCTCCAGCAGGAGATCGAGCGGCCGCGCGTCGGCCCCATGCGGGACATCGTGGCGACGATCCAGCCCGAGCAGGACGAGATCGTCCGCTCGGGGCTGTCGGGCTCGGTGTGCGTGCAGGGCGGGCCCGGCACCGGGAAGACGGCGGTCGGCCTGCACCGGGTCGCGTACCTGCTGTACGCGCACCGCGAGCGGCTGGCCCGTACGGGCACGCTCGTGATCGGGCCGAACCGTTCCTTCCTGCACTACATCGAGCAGGTGCTGCCGGCGCTGGGCGAGCTGGAGGTCAAGCAGGCCACCGTCGAGGACCTCGTCTCGCGGGACGGGCTGGAGGTGCGCGGCACCGATCCGGCCGCGACCGCCGTGGTCAAGGGCGACGCCCGGATGGCGGAGGTGCTGCGGCGGGCGGTGCGCTCGCACGTCACGCCGCCGACCGAGGCGCTGATGGTCGTACGCGGCTCGCGCCGGTGGCGGGTGCCCGCGTACGAGCTCGAGGAGATCGTGGCGGAGCTGCTGGCGCGGGACATGCGCTACGGGGCTGCGCGGGAGGCGCTGCCGCAGCGGATCGCGCACACCGTGCTCGTACGGATGGAGCAGGCGGGCGAGGCGCCCGACGACCGGGTCCAGGACGCGGTGGCGCGCAACGCCGCCGTGAAGGCGGCCGTCAAGGCGATGTGGCCGGCGGTGGACCCGGCGAAGCTGGTGCTGCGGCTGCTGTCGGACGCGGAGTTCCTGGCCGCGCACGCGGAGGGGGTGCTGACGGCGCAGGAGCAGGAGCTGCTGCTGTGGCCGAAGCCGTGGCGGAGCGTGCGGGCGGCGAAGTGGTCGGCGGCCGACCTGGTGCTGATCGACGAGGCGGCGGACCTGGTCGAGCGGACGCACTCGCTCGGGCACGTGGTGCTCGACGAGGCGCAGGACCTGTCGCCGATGCAGTACCGGGCGGTGGGGCGGCGGTGCACGACCGGCTCGGTGACGGTGCTGGGCGACCTGGCGCAGGGCACCACCCCGTGGGCCACCGGCGACTGGGCCCGGGCCCTGGCCCACCTGGGCAAGCCGGAGGCGGCGGTGGAGGAGCTGACGGCGGGCTTCCGCGTGCCGCGCGAGGTGATCGCGTACGCGTCGCGGCTGCTGCCGGAGATCGCGCCCGGGCTGGCGGCGGTGTCGTCGGTGCGTGAGGCGGCCGGGTCGCTGGAGGTGCTGCAGGTGGACGACCTCGGTGCAGCGGTGGTGGACGCCTGCCGGGCCTCGCTGGAGCGGGAGGGGTCGATCGGGCTGATCGCGGCCGATGCGCGGGTTCCGGAACTGGAGGCGGCGCTGCGGGAGGCCGGGCTGGCGTGGCTGTCGCCGGGTGAGGAGACGACGGCGGAGGTGCGGTTGACGGTGGTGCCGGCTTCGCTGGCGAAGGGGTTGGAGTACGACTACGTGGTCCTGGACGAGCCGGCGGCCATCGTCGCGGGCGAGCCGGACGAACGGACCGGGCTGCGCCGCCTGTACGTGTGCCTCACCCGAGCGGTCTCGGGTCTCACCACGCTCCACGCGGCCCCCCTGCCGCCGGCCTTGACGGCCTGACGGCCCTCCCCCGCCCAGCCCGGCACGGGCCGGCCCGGAGCCGGTCCGCACGGGGGCCGGTCCGCACGGGGGCCGGTCCGCACGGGGCCGGTCCGCACGGGGGCCGGTCCGCACGGGAGCGGTCCGCACGGGGGCCAGTCAGGGCGCGGGCCAGTCAGGGCGCGGGCCGCTGCGCGGAGCCGTTCCCCTCCCCGCCCCTTCTCCCCCAGCTACCGCTGGGAGGTGCCCCCAGAAACCGGGGCCTGCGGCCCCGGCCCCCGCCGGGTGCCCGCGCTCCGCCCGGAACGGGGTGCCGGGCGCTCCGCGCCCGGTGCGCTCAAACGCCGCGCGGGCTGGAGCATGCCGCTGCCCGGCAATGCCAGCCCCGCCCGGCGGATCCAGCCCCGCCGGCGATTGAGGCGCGGGGTCTGGGGCGGAGCCCCAGGGAGGCCGGGCGGAGCCCCGGGCGACGCCCGCGGCGGGGGGCCGGGGGTCAGGCGAGGGCGCTGCGCCAGGATTCGACTGCGGCGGCGGAGACCGGGTGGGTCCAGCCCGACGGGCGGGCGGCGCCGCCGATGTGGAAGGCGGTGATGCCGGCCGCCCGGAGCACCGGCAGGTGGGCCAGGGTGAGGCCGCCGCCGACCAACAGCTCGGCCGCATAGCCCGGCTCGCCGCGCCGCGCCGCCTCCGCGACCAGGACCGGGAGCCCCTCCTCCACGCCCCCCGCCGCCCCGGCGGTCAGGTACGTGTCCAGGCCGGGCAGGTCCGCCAGCGCCTTGCGCAGCTGGTCGCGGTCCGCGGCCCGGTCGACGGCCCGGTGGAACGTCCACCGGCAGCCCGCGAGCTCCCCCGCGACCGTCTCGATCGCGGCGAGGTCGGGGCGGCCGTCCGGGGTCAGGAACCCGAGGACGAACTCCTCGGCCCCCTCGGCCCGCAGCGCCCGCGCCTGCGCGGCGAGCCGGTCCACCTCCTCCGCGGACCCGGCGCAGAACCCGTCCGCCGCCCGGAGCATCACGCGCAGCGGGATGTCGACCGCGGCCCGGATCGCCGCGAAGGTCGCGCGCGTCGGGGTGAGCCCGTCGGCGGCCATGTCGCTGACCAGTTCCAGTCGGTCCGCCCCACCGGCCTGGGCCGCGACCGCGTCCTCCACGTCGAGGGCGATCACCTCCAGGACTGCACGGTTGCTCATTGGGCCCACTCCTTGGGAATGCCGAAGCTGCTGATATGAAAAATAGGTCTAGTCCAATATCCAGGGTACGGGGCCGCCCACCCCTTCACCAGCACCCCACCGGCACGCGCTCCCGCATCCGCAGCCCGTCCGCACGCCACCCCACAATGTGCCTATGGCCGACACCCCGAAGCCCGAAGCGCACGCCCGCCTCCGCTCCCGCTGGCACGCCACCGCGGCCGCCGCCGGCGCCCCCGCCGACCGCGACCCCGGACCGTACGCCGACCGGCTGCTCACGGCCTGGGCGGAGCCCCAGCGCCGCTACCACACCACCGCGCACCTGGCCGACGTACTCGCGCGGATCGACGTACTCGCCCCGCACGCCGCCGACCCCGCCGCCGTCGAGCTCGCCGCCTGGTTCCACGACGCCGTCTACCGCCCCGACCGCTCCGAGAACGAGGAGCGCAGCGCCGCGCTCGCCGAGCGCGCCCTGCACGAACTCGGGATACCCGAGGAGCGCACCGCCGAGGTCGCCCGCCTCGTCCGGCTCACCGTCACCCACGACCCCGCCCCCGGCGACACCAACGGCGAGGTCCTGTGCGACGCCGACCTGGCCGTACTGGCCGGCGAACCCGACGCGTACGCCGCGTACGCGGCCGCCGTGCGCGCCGAGTACGGCTTCGTCCCGGACGACGCCTTCCGTACCGGCCGGGCCGCCGTCCTGCGCCGGCTGCTGGACCTGCCCCGCCTCTTCCGCACCCCGTACGGCGCCGCGCACTGGGAGGGCCCGGCCCGCCGCAACCTCGCCGCCGAGCTAACCGAACTCGGGGAATGAGATCCCGCGTTCCGCCCGGCCGGGCCCGCCTACGCCGGGCGGTGTTTCGGGCGGCGCAGGCCCGATTCCGTCAGGCGGCGGACCAGCTCCTTGCTGCCCACTTCCCGGGCGCCCGCCGCCACCGCGGCCGCGTAGCGGTGCTCGGGGACGTCGTAGTGGTCGCGCTCGAACGCCTTGCGCGGGCAGCCGATGGACTCCGCGAAGGCGTGCAGCTCCTCGTACGACACGTCGCTGACCAGGTGCGACCACATACGGCCGTGGCCCGGCCAGGTCGGCGGGTCGATGTAGAGCGTCACCGGCGGCTCACCGGCCGGGGCCGAGGACGGGCCCGAGGCCGCCCACCGCGGCGACCTTGACCCCGGCCTTGGCGCACACCCAGTGCGGATCGGGCCCCAATTCCGGCTCCACGTCCAGCGCGTGCGGGTCGCCGTGGGAGCAGACCGGGCACAGCGGCCAGCGCCCGTACTTCTCCAGCAGCGCGTCCTGCACGTCCTGGGCGACGAGCCCGGCAAGGTAGTCGACCCCCTCCGGCCACTGCTCCACCCACCACCGGCGGTGCGTGACCGAGTCCTCGACGAGGGAGACGACATCGGCCTCGGCGACCTCGCCCGCGACGAGATCGGCGAGAACGAGGGCACGGGCGGCGTGCAACGCCTGTTCCAGGGGGGTTGCATGGTCCATGCGCCCATTGTGAACCCCGACCGGGCACGTGGCGAAGGCCTGCGAAGGCCCTCTTATGCCGTATTGACCCGATTCCTGCCCGAAAATAGATTTCAGGCATGAGGGACGAGGCGAAGGAAACTTTCAGCCCGGCGGTACCGCTCCGGGCCCGCGTCCGCCGCCTCGCGCCCTCCATGACCCGCTGCGTGCAGGCCGTCGCCGAGGCCGTCGTCTCCGATCCGGCGGGCTGTGCCCGGCTCACCGTCTCCGCCCTCGCCGCCCGCACCGGCACCAGCGAGGCCACCGTCGTGCGCACCGCGCGCCGCCTCGGCTACCCCGGCTACCGCGACCTGCGCCTGGCCCTGGCCGCGCTCGCCGCCCGCCAGGAGTCCGGGGCCGCTCCGGTCCTCGGCGCGGACATAGCCGTCGACGATCCGCCGGCCGAGGTCCTCGCCAAGCTGGCCCGCGAGGAGGCCCAGACGCTCGCCGACACCGCCGCCGGGCTCGACACGGCCGCGCTGGCCGCCGCCGTCACCGCGCTCGCGACCGCCGGCCGCATCGACGTCTACGGCGTCGGCGCCTCCGCCCTCGTCGCCCAGGACCTGGCGCAGAAGCTGCTGCGCATCGGCCTGATCGCCCACGCGCACAGCGACCCGCACGTGGCCGTCACGGGCGCCGTGCAGCTGCGCCCCGGCGACGCGGCCGTCGCGTTCAGCCACTCGGGCGCCACCGGCGACGTGGTCGACTCCCTGCGCACGGCCTTCGAGCGCGGCGCCACCACCGTCGCCGTCACCGGCCGGCCCGGCGCGCCCGTCGCCCGGTACGCCGACCTCGTGCTGGCCACCTCCGCCGCGCGCGAGACCCGGCTGCGGCCCGCCGCGATGTCCAGCCGGACCAGCCAGCTCCTCGTCGTGGACTGCCTGTTCGTCGGGGTCGCCCAGCAGACGTACGACCGGGCCGCCCCCGCGCTCGCCGCCTCGTACGAGGCCCTCGCCCCCCGCCGCCGAAACCACCGCCAGGAGCCCCGACCGTGACCGTCCCGAAGACCGCCGCGAAGACCGCCCCGAAGACCGCCCCGAAGAGCGTTCCCAACGCCGCCGCCCCTGCGACCGCCGCCGGCGCCGCGCTGCGCGCCCAGCTCGACACGCTGACCACCGAGGCCTTCCGCCCCGAGCTGGCCGGGATCGACCGGCTCGGCACCCTGGAGCTCGCCCGGGCCATGAACGCCGAGGACGCCGCCGTCCCGGCCGCCGTCGCCGCCCAGCTCCCGCGGATCGCCGCCGCCATCGACGCCATCGCCGCCCGCATGGCCCGCGGCGGCCGCCTGGTCTACGCCGGCGCCGGCACCGCCGGCCGCATGGGCGTCCTCGACGCCAGCGAGTGCCCACCCACCTTCAACACCGCCCCCGGCCAGGTCGTCGGCCTGATCGCGGGCGGCCCGTCCGCCATGGTGCAGGCCGTCGAAGGCGCCGAGGACTCCGCCGACCTGGCCGCCGAGGACCTCGCCGCGCTGGGGCTGACCGCCGACGACTGCGTCATCGGCATCTCCGCCTCCGGCCGCACCCCGTACGCCGTCGGCGCCGTCGCCTACGCCCGCCGCCGCGGCGCGCTCACCGTCGGACTCTCCTGCAACGCCGGCTCCGTGCTCGCCGCCGCCGCCGAGCACGGCATCGAGGTCGTCGTGGGGCCGGAGCTGCTGACCGGCTCGACCCGCCTGAAGGCCGGCACCGCGCAGAAGCTCGTCCTCAACCTCGTCTCGACCATCACGATGATCCGGCTCGGGAAGACGTACGGGAACCTCATGGTCGACCTGCGCGCCTCCAACGAGAAGCTGCGCGCCCGCTCCCGCCGCATCGTCGCCCTGGCCACCGGCGCGCCCGAGGAGGAGATCGAGGCCGCGCTCACCGCCACCGGCGGCGAGGTCAAGGCCGCGATCCTCGTCCTCCTCGGCGGCGTCGACGGCCCGGCCGCCGACGAGCTGCTCACCGCCACGGGCGGCCACCTGCGGGCCGCCCTCGCCCGGGCGGCCGGCACCACCACGCCCTGACCGCACAGCTTGCCCCCCGCCACTCGCCCCTCCCCCCACGCAAGGCGATCCCCCCATGTCGACTGACACCCACCGCGCCACGGCCGCCGCGATCCTCCCCCTCGTCGGCGGCCCGGACAACATCGGCTCGATCGCGCACTGCATGACCCGGCTGCGCATCGGCCTGCACGACCGCTCGCTCGTCGACGACGAGGCCCTGCGGGCGCTGCCCGCCGTGCTGGGCGTGGTCGAGGACGACACGTACCAGATCGTGCTGGGGCCGGGGGTCGTCGCCCGCGTGAGCCCGGAGTTCGAGGCGCTCGTCGCGCAGGCCCGCCGGGCGGCCGGCACGACACCGGTGACCGCGGAGGAACTCGCCGAGCGCGGCGAGGCGTTGAAAGCGGCACAGAAGGCGCGCAACGCCACCCCGGTCAAGCTGGCGCTGCGCCGCATCGCGAACGTCTTCGTCCCGCTGATCCCGGCGCTGATCGGCTGCGGCATCATCGCCGGCCTGAACGGCCTGCTGACGAACACCGGTTGGCTGCCGGCCGTGGTGCCCGCGCTCGCCGCGATCGCCTCCGGCTTCATGTCCCTCATCGCCGTCTTCGTCGGCTTCAACACGGCCAAGGAGTTCGGCGGAACGCCCGTACTCGGCGGCGCGGTCGCCGCCATCATCGTCTTCCCGGGCGTCGCCAAGATCGACGCGTTCGGCCACCACCTCGCGCCGGGCCAGGGCGGCGTGCTGGGCGCGCTGGCCGCCGCCCTGCTCGCCGTCCAGGTGGAGAAAGGGTGCCGCACCTGGGTCCCCGAGGCGCTGGACAGCCTGGTCACCCCGACCCTGACCGTCCTCGTCGCCGGCCTCGCCACCCTGTTCGGGCTGATGTTCGTCGCCGGCGCGGTCGCCTCCGCCATCGGCGCCTTCGCGACCTGGCTGCTGCAGTCCGGCGGCGCCCTCGCCGGGCTGGTGCTGGGCGGGCTGTTCCTGCCGCTGGTGATGTTGGGCCTGCACCAGGCCCTGATCCCCATCCACACCACCCTCATCGAGCAGAGCGGCCACACGGTCCTGCTGCCGATCCTCGCCATGGCGGGCGCCGGGCAGGTCGGCGCGGCCCTCGCCGTCTACTGCCGGCTGCCGCGCAACCGGTCGATCCGTACGACCATCAAGTCCGCGCTCCCGGCCGGGCTCCTCGGCGTCGGCGAGCCGCTGATCTACGGGGTGTCGCTGCCGCTCGGCCGGCCCTTCGTCACCGCCTGCGTCGGCGGCGCGGCGGGCGGGGCGTTCGTGGGCCTGTGCCACCAGCTCGGCATCGCCTTCGGCTCCACGGCCATCGGGCCCTCGGGCTGGGCCTTGTTCCCGCTGCTGGACGGCAGCTCGGGGATGGGCCTGACCGTCGCCGTGTACGGGGGCGGTCTCGCGGTGGGCTACCTGGTCGGATTCGCGGCCACGTACTTCTTCGGTTTCACCCGGCGGATGTTGACGGATCTGAACTCCGACCCGGGGTCAATTCCGGCCACGGGACAACAGGCCAGCGAGCCTGCTATGGCGTGAATATAGATCCGGGAGAGAGACTGCCGGAATGCAGCTCCCCGCCGACGCCGTCGCCGCCACCGCCACCGTCGAGGTCATCCGCCTCGCCACCCGCCCCGAGCGCTACGGCGAACCCGTCACCGGACCCGTCGTCAGCCGCTGGACCGGGCAGGAGGCCGCGGACTCCCTCCGGTTGATCTCCTCCATGCCGCCCGGCGAGGCGCGGCTGTGCTTCTCGCCGGGGTGGGGGCTGCGGGCGTACGGGGCCGCCGACGAGCTCCTGTTCGAGCTGATCTTCTGTTTCAGCTGTCACCACGGCTGGCTCTGGGGCCCCGCCGTCCCCGAGGAGCTGGCCTTCGACACCCTGTCGGGCAACACCGCCGTCGCCGAGGCGCTGCTCGCGCACTTCCGCGACGCCGCCTGACGATCGGCCGACCGAACGCCCGGCCCCGCCCCTCCTACCCGGCCGCGCCACCCCGGTACCCCCGCCGACCCCGCCGGCCCGCTGACCGCCGGCCCGCTGACCCCGCCCAGCCCGGCGGCCCCGCCCGACGGAGAGCGCCGCGGGCCCAACCGTCCTTCTCTCGCCCCACGGCGGCCGGGGAGCTGCGCCCCTGCCGCCTCGTGAAGCCGCGCCGACCTGCGGCGCCCCGCCACCGCTGCGCGGAGCGGTCCCCCACCCCACCCCTTCCCGAAACCGGGTCCTGCGGCCCCGGCCCCCGCTCGCCTCAATCGCCGGCGCGGCTCAAAGACCGGGGCTCCGCCCCGGACCCCGTTCCGGGCGCTCCGCGCCCGGTGCGCTCAAACGCCGCGCGGGCTGGATGTTCC